>JAQFVO010001002.1 GCA_027942505.1 Endozoicomonas sp.
CAGCTGGAAAACTTCAATGGCCGGATCAGTTATCGCTATAACTGGAAACTCAACGATTTTTTAGGATGAGTGGTATGGAATTGTTTGGTATAATTCAAGGGAATGAGAACGAGTAGAACGAAATGAGATGAGTTAAATAGATAGAGGTAGATTGGATGAAATAAAATGAGACAGGACAAGAAATGGGTGGGAAATGGAATGGATAGAATGTTATGAGATGGAAGGGTAAGACTGAGTGGATTGGGATGCAAAAGGACAAGATGAAGTGGGATGTAAATTTGAATTCAACCATAGCACCGGCAGAGTGCTGTTGGGGGGGAGTTTACGTTAATTGCCGGCTATTCGAGGGATCAAAAGTCACCAATGCCTGACCCGCTATTATTCGCTCCGGATGCTCTTTGACATAACCGGGTAATTCCCGGGACCAGTGTTCATCAATCAATCCGATTCCGTAACGACTCAGGATATAATAAAACGCAAAGGCCATTATGAGGGTCTTTCAGAAAGGGGTTCTTGCAGTTAATAAAACCTATCTATGTTTGCTCAAACCTATTCAAATTGAGTAGGTTTTGTTGGAAGCAAGCGTTACTCCATCTCTCAGGCTGCTGACCATTCAGGAGTCTCCCTATCCACTGTGTGTCGCTGGGAGGCTTGTGGGAAATTCGTACCTGAGCGGGGGGTCAACGACGTTATAGCACCACCGGCTGAGGGGCATTGTCAAAGTCAGGACAAATAACAGGAGGAAGAAACAACACACTCAAGTAGCTAATATCTACTGGACAGCACCGAAATGGGAAATTATTAAAAGATAATTACTAAGCATCAAGCCTGTAAGACACTCCCTGCTTGTCGGGCTTGGCCGCACAGGTGAGACTTTATGACAAATTGGTAATGAAAGGAGTGTATGTGCAGCTGGCCGGTTATTGCGCTGACAGAAATACTGCCAGCTGAAGTATCAGGAGTTTATTGTACCTCAAGGTTTTTACCGGACAGTGTAGCGTGTATTAATCCGCACAAGATTAGCAGCTGCCTGTTTT
>JAQFVO010001301.1 GCA_027942505.1 Endozoicomonas sp.
AAAAAAAAAAAAAAAAAAAAATTTTTATATTAAAAAAGTGAAAGGGTTTGTTTCGGTAAGGAGAAGGAGTCAAGTGAACGTTTCTTTGAGCAAGTTTTAATCAAAAGGGAGCCTGCTGTGTTTCTTTCAATAAAGCCCTAAGATAGACAAATAAGCCAAAAACTAATGGAATACTTGTTTGCAAAAGCTTGCTATTATACTTTTAAAGAAAGAGCTACACGTTGCCTCTTTAAACTTGATGACACTTTGCTTTGAAAGAAATTAAGTATCATGTGGAGTATCAGGGCGTCCATCAACTTGCAGAAGAGCTAAGATGCTACTAGATCTCTGTGTAAGTCAGTGATCGAGGAAATTGTTCCTCTGATATCTTCACTGAATGTATGTATACACTCGAGGTTTCATTAAGATAACGTACTGAGGTGAATAGGATTGTTCCCTTTCTAGTGGATATATCCAAATCTGAAATCCATCACCAACTACAATACTTGGGCCAAACACAACTCTCAGCTTGGAACGGAGAAAACCAATTGAACTAAAAAGTAAAGTAAAAGCCTCTTTTGGTTCGGTTAGATGACATAGTAATACGGAATTTCTCAGAAATAGCGACACGGTTGGATTACTACTGAGAACAGCTTCAAGCATTTTGTACTCGTTACGGCAACAACTCAGCCAGAAACTGCCTTCTTATATGGTGCCTGCGGCCTATGTGCCAGTGGACCGCTTCCCGGTAAACGCCAATGGCAAGCTGGACACTCGTATGCTGCCAGAACCGCAAATGGAAAGTACAGAGAGTTATGTTGCTCCGGGCAATCCTGCAGAAACCGCACTGTGCCAACTCTGGCAAGCCTTGTTCGACCTTGAGCAGGTAGGCATTCACGACAACTTCTTCCAGCTTGGTGGTGATTCGCTGCTGGCCATCCGCCTGTGCCAGCGTGTCAGCCAGACCTTATCGGTAGACGTGCCCGTCGCTCTGCTCTTCCAATACCCGACGGTGGCAGGGCTGGCCGGGCAAATCCGGCAGCCAGGCGCTGAGCCCGAACTGCCAATGCCCTCAGTGATTCCTGACCCCGATCACCGTTTTGATCCCTTCCCCCTCAATGCCATCCAGCAGGCCTACTGGCTGGGTCGCGAAGCTGGCTTTGAACTGGGGCAAGTGGCCACCCAGAGCTATATGGAGTGGGACCTGGACGACATCCGGCAACTGGATATCCCCCGTCTGGAAGAGGCCTGGCAGGGTGTGATCACCCGGCATGATATGTTGCGCACGGTGATACTGCCTGCCGGTGAGCAGCAAACCCTGCGTGAGGTACCAGCGTTCACCATCAGCACCACCGACCTGACCGGGGAACATGCGCAGGCACTGGAAAAGCGACTACTGACCATCCGCCAGCAGGAGTCACACCGGGTCAGCGACCCTGGCCAATGGCCGTTGATCAATTGCCAACTGCTGCTGTTGCCCGGACACCGGGCACGGCTGCTGCTGCGCATGGATGCCCTGATCGCCGATGCCGGCAGTTCCCTGTTGCTGTTTGCCGAGCTGAATGACCGTTATTACCATCCCGACGCCGTCTACCCGCCCCTTGAGCTGACCTTCCGGGATTACCTGCTGGCCCTCGACCACCCGGTCTGGCTGCGCGACCGGGCCTACTGGCTGGCCCGGCTGGACTCCCTGCCCCCCGCACCGCAGCTGCCGGTGACGCCGCTGACTGCCGATACCCGGCCCCGCTTTGTCCGTCGTTCCGGTTCGTTGTCGGCAGATCACTGGCAGGCCCTGCAAGCACGGACCCGGCAGCAGGGACTGACGGTGAATGCGGTGCTGCTGGCCGGCTGGTCGCTGGTACTGGCCTGCTGGTGCCGGGAACCGGCCATGACCCTCAATCTCACCACCTTCCAGCGACTGCCCATACACCCGCAAGTGGACCAGGTGATCGGTGACTTTACTGCCCTCAGCCTGCTGGAACTGCATCCGCAGCCAACGCGGGATTTTCTCGCCCAGGCACAGGCAGTCCAGCAGCAGCTGGCACAGGATCTCTCCCACCGGCTGTTCAGCGGGGTTGACGTCCTGCGCGCCTTGCGACAGAAGCACGGCACCGGCAACCTGATGCCGGTGGTGTTTACCTCAACCCTGGGGCTCAACAACCCGTCTCTGGATGCCCCGGGCGACACCCTCTTTGGTCGCCCCGACTATGCCATCACCCAGACTCCCCAGGTCTGGCTCGATCACCAGGTTATGGAGCACAATGGCACCTTGCTGTTCAGCTGGGATGCCGTTGAACAGCTGTTCGACCCGGCCTTGCTGGACAGCCTGTTCAACGCCTGGAATACCCTGCTGCACACCCTGGCCACCGAGCCAGGAAGCTGGCAACGCCCGTTAGCTGTCACCCTGCCAGAACCCGATCAGACACTTTGGCAGGCACTGAACGACACGGCCGACACCTGGCCCGACGGTGACCGGGCCTCCCTGCTCACCGACCTGCTGGCCCGGGCAGAGCAACAGGGTGACTCGCCCGCGCTGATCTGTGGTAACGAGACCCTGACTTATTCGACCTTGCTGGCCAACTCCAACGCACTCGCCCGCGCAATGCTGGAGCAGGGCGTGGTCCCTTGCAGTCCTGTCGCTATTTACACGGAAAAAGGCATTGGCCAGGTGACGGCCGTGCTCGCCACCCTGTTGACCGGCGCCTTCTATGTCCCCCTCAACCCACAGTGGCCGGTAGCGCGCATCCGACAGGTCCTGACCCAGCTTGATCAGCCGCTGGTGTTGACCGAAGACGAACTGGCGCCGGCCCTGGATACACTGTCAGGGTTGCCGGTTAAGATGCTGCAGATCGATGACATACCGCTGGGCAGCGATCCGGTTAAACCACCGGATACCCGGCCGGATGATCTGGCCTATATCATCTTCACCTCCGGTTCCACCGGCACCCCAAAAGGGGTGATGATGACCCACCGGGCGGTACTCAATACCGTCAGGGACATCAACCGCCGGAGTAAACTGGACGCCGGGGATCGGGTGTATGGCCTGTCGGCCCTCTCCTTCGACCTCTCGGTCTGGGACCTGTTCGGGACACTGTCTGCAGGTGCCACCCTGGTATTACCAGACAGCTGCCTTGTGAAATCACCGCAACACTGGCGCCGGCAGGTCCGGCAGCAACGGGTCACCGTCTGGAATACGGTACCGGCCCTGGCAGAGCTGCTGACCGAGGACGTGCCCGCAGGCAGCCTGGACAGCCTGCGTCTGGCCCTGCTCAGTGGCGACTGGATTCCCCTGACCCTGCCCGGGCAACTGCGTGCCGCCAGCCCGAACATAACGCTGCTGGCCCTGGGCGGTGCTACGGAAGCAGCGATCTGGTCCAACGGGTTTGTCATCCATGACGTTGACCCGCAGTGGCCATCCATTCCCTATGGCACACCACTGACCAATCAGCAGTTTTACGTGCTGCATCCGGACAGTAGGCAACTCTGTCCGGTGGGGGTGACGGGTGAACTGTGCATCGGCGGTACCGGCCTGGCACAGGGTTACCTGGCGGATCAACAGCAGACGGACGACGTATTTATCAACCATCCGGAACTTGGCCGCCTGTACCGCACCGGCGACCAGGGGTGTTTATCCCGGGAAGGCTACCTGGTGTTCGCAGGACGGGAAGATACCCGGGTCAAAATTCATGGCCATCGGGTGGAGCTGGGTGAGATTGAGTACGCCCTGAGGCAACTGCCGTGGATTCTTCAGGCAGCCGTGGTCTGTCGGCAACAGACCTTGAACGGTTATCTGGTACCAGACCCCGGTACCTTGCCCGGCCCGGATCAGCGGTTGGCACAGGCCGGAATCCAGAATACGGCAGAACGCATTGATTTCAAAATGGCCCGCCACGGCGTGCGGCCCCTGCAACAAGACGACACGATCATTCCACTGCCCGGCATGGATGATGACCGGTTTTGTTTCTGCCCCTGTTGGTTGCCAAGACAATCGGAGCCACTCACCGCCATCACCCCCCTGGCGCTTGACACGCTCAGCGCCTTGCTGGCCGGATTGCGCAGTTATACCTATGAGGGCAGCCCGCTGGCCAAGTACGGCTACCCGTCAGCCGGTAACCTCTACCCGGTACAACTGACCCTGCGTGTTGGCGCCCATACCGTGGACGGTCTGCGCTCCGGTCGCTACTACTATCACCCGGACCATCAGCTGCTCTGGCTCGGAGCCGACGATGTGGGACCGCACCGCCTGGAACTCTACCTGAACGCTCACCTGCCTGCCATTGAACCGTTGTATGGTGCGCTGGCCCACCCGTTTTGTGAGTTAGAGGCGGGCTATATGCTGGCACAACTGCAGGCCTGTGCAGGCCCCCTGGGACTGGAACTGATCACCGAACCGATCATGGCAGACGCTGATACCGATCCCCTGTTGCTGCACGGGACACTGGCGGCCAGCCGGCAGCGGCATGATCCACCCTTGACACGCTCACTACGCCAGCGCCAGAGCTTCCGCCGTTTTCAGCCCCGGGCCAACGATCGACAACAGTTGCAGCAGTGGCTCGCGGCTCCCGGTGCCTGGGCCCGAAATGCCGGGCTGGCCATCCATCTGCTCTGGCAGGCCGACCCGCAACAGGGACAGTGGCAATGGTTTGATCGTGGTGAGGCAATGTTGGCACCGGCAGTGCTGAACTGGCTATACGTCTGGTTAAACAGCAGCCTGGTGCTGATCATCACCGCACACCAACCACAGCGCCAGCACCGGCTGGCTGCCGGCCATCTGGGTCAGCAATTACAGCTGACTGCCATGGAGCTGGAGATCGGCCTCTGCCCCGTGGGCAACTGGCCAGAGCAGACCCTGGCAGACAACACCATCGTACATGTTCTGGTGGGAGGCCGGGTGGCTGCTGACGCCTGGCAGCACTCGGAGCAGCAGTTGCCGGACCTGACCGAACTGATCAACCTGCAGCTGCGCCGGAAGTTACCGGATTATATGGTGCCGACGGTCTATGTCCCCCTGGATGACCTGCCCAGAACCACCACTGGCAAACTGGATCGCAAGGCACTGCCGGAACCGGAACTTACCGGTGAGCGCCAATACGCCCCTCCCACGACCCCCACCGAAATCGCACTGTGCCAACTCTGGCAGTCTTTGCTTGAGGTAGAGCAGGTAGGGGTCCATGACAACTTCTTCCAGCTTGGTGGTGATTCGCTGCTGGCCATACGGTTAGGTCAACAGGTTAGCGACAGCCTGTCTGTTGATGCCCCCGTGGCCCTGATTTTTCAGCACCCGACGGTGGCAGAACTGGCGCCGCAACTGACCCGGCAGATGTCGCTGATTCCACCCCGGGTACTGGACCATGGGCCGATGTCATTTGCCCAGCAACGCCTCTGGTTTATTGAGCAGTTCGAACAGGGGACATCCGCCTACCATATTCCC
>JAQFVO010001332.1 GCA_027942505.1 Endozoicomonas sp.
CTGCTGCCATGCAACAGGCAGAGCCGACCTCGGCCTGACAGCCTGCTTCGGCGCCAGAGATGGATGCATTCATTTTGATCAACGCACCGATGGCCGCGCAGTAGCGAGAAAGTCGCGGATACCCTGCTGGTTATCGCTGCAGATGTAGCGGGTGTAGTAAGCCAGGGTCGCCGGGATAACTCCGGCAGCACCATTAGTGGGCGCAGTAACAACACGACCACCACAGGCATTCTCTTCGTTAACCGCCATGGCAAACAGGGTAACCCAGTCCATGATGGCAAAGTGATCCATCAGACTGCTGTCGCTGTTTTCGGTCAGCTTTTGATGCAGGCCCGGTGCCCGGCGCTTCAGACCACTGACCGGGAGTGTCCCGTCCATGCGCAGCCCGCGCTCAATGCAGGCATTCATAACGTCCCAGATGGCATCTATTTTACTGTTGACCAGGTCGAGATCGCCGTCGTGGCGCGCCACCTCGTTAGCAATGGTCAGCTGGGCGATGGTCATTTTGTGCTGATGGCACAAGTCGAGTAATTCGGTAGCATTTTTAAATGGGTAAGGCACAGGCTCTTCGGCGGGTGCCCCTGAATCACTAGCGTTCAGCGACTGGTTGAACTCATCGGCACAGACAACAAAGCCACCACCAACAGACAGGTAAGATTTGTAGTAGACGACAATGCCATTACTGTCTGAGGCAAAAATCCGCATACCATTCGGGTGCTCAGGCAGGGTCTCACCGTTGTGAAAAACCAAGTGTTCATCGTAATTGAAGGCAACCGGGTATTTGCCGGCAAGCTTAATTACTTTGTTGGTTTTGATGTCGGCAAAAATCTGATCGGCTTCGTCGGGATTGATGGTATCCGGACGATAACCGGCCAGACCCAGAAGCGTAGCCTTGTCAGTACTGTGGCCGACGCCGGTCAGGGCCAGCGAACCATACAGCCCGACGCGCACGGAGCTGATGCTCGACAGTATGCCTTTTTGCTCCAGTTCGTTGATAAAACGCTGGCCTGCCCACATTGGCCCGACAGTGTGCGAGCTCGAAGGGCCGATGCCTGTTTTGAAAATATCAAAAATACTGAGCATAATCATTTTGACTCTAAGGTGGAAAAACGACGGCTGTTGGGTGATGTTTTACTGTGCGGTTCTGACGGCAGATGCCAGGCGTTCCTGTGGCCACTAAGAGGCTGTGAAAGAAATCGCTGTACTATTTTGCCGTTATTTCTCTGCTGCTGATAGTGTGGGAGTGCCGCTGGCACCCCCGGGATTTCCGTTGCTTTTTACGTGCTGCTACGTCAGATCAGCTGAGAAGTGATAAAGCCGGTAATAGCGATCAGACCCATGACCACGGTGAACATATCGGCCTTGCTGCGGTACTTGTTCATGGCAGGAACTGCGCGGGTGGCGTAGACCGGCAGAATGAAGAGAATAACAGCCAGGATCGGTGCCACCAGAGACTCAATCATGCCCATTACGCTGACGTTGGCATAGGCAACCGCCCAGACGGTCAGAGTAATGAAAACAATAATCCCTTTGTCAACAGCTCGCATGTTCACCTGCTTGCCGGCCGCCCTGGCACGGTTGACGATCATGCCCTGCAAACCTTCACGAGTGCCCATGTAGTGGCCAAAGAAGGAAGAAGAGATGGCAACGATGGCAACCACCTGGGCCAGCCAGGCAAAGATCTGATTGTCGGTGCGCTCAGCAAAGATCGACAGAATAGGCAGGTTGGCCGCTTTGGCTGCCAGCAGCTCAGACGGCGACAGAGTCAGTACACAGCTATAGACAAAGAACATGGTGAAACCGACCAGCATCATGGTGGTACACATTAGGGTCTTGCTGGTCTGAGCTTCGGCCTCATCACCCAGCTCTTTGCGATAGGTGCTGGCAAAAGAAGAGACGGCCGGCGAGTGGTTAAAGGCGAATACCAGCACCGGAATGGTCAAAAAGACCGTTTTCAGGAAGTCACCTGCAGAGATAGACGCGTCAAACTGGGCAGTGTTCCATTGTGGGATCAGGTAGAGCGAAGTGCCAAGCAGCACGGCAATCAGTGGGTAGACGATGGCGTTGGTTACTTTCAGCACAGTTTTCTGACCGGCAACCATGACGCTGACCATAGCGGCGACCAGGACAAAGCTGAGAATAGCCCGGTTTGGTTCTTCCATGCCCAGCTGATTGACCATCAGTGAGCTGACAGTGTTGGTGATGCCGATGCCATAGATCAGCAAAATAGGGTAGATAGAAGCAAAATAGCCGAAGGTGATAAGGCTACCTGCTTTTGCACCAAAATGTTCGGTAACGGTTTCGGTAATGTTGGCGCCGGGGTTTTTTGATGACAGGCACAGGCGGTTCAGGCCGCGGTGAGCCAGAAAAGTCATAGGGCCAATCAGGATGGTCATCAGAATAAGTGGCCAAATACCACCGAGGCCGGCATTGATGGGCAGAAAAAGTACACCGGCACCAATTGCCGTGCCAAACAGGGTGAGCATCCATTCGGTGTCACGTTTGGTCCAGGAAGTTGTTTTCTCTGCAGGCAGAGCCTGGGTTACTGTGTGATTCATACAGTGCTATCCAGTCTTGGCTTGATAAATTAGATGGCGGACTCTATAGAAAACACCAAGTCATTTTTTTGATATGAATCAAGAAGTCAGTTATTAGATTTTACGGTGGAATGACAGTGTTCTGTTTCTGTATGGGTTGTCTTGTTGTTACTATCTGTAATCCGTCGTGCATAGTACGAAAAGTCGGTGTTTTATTTCGGTTTATATCCTGTTTTCAGATTACTTGCACGGAGATTCAAAATAAATCACTGGTTGATATCTTTAAATACGTTTTTAAGGGCTTCTGGCGTTGTTTAATTTTGCTCTTTAACTAAAGCAAGCGGTTTTTGTTGTTGAAAGTTGCACTTAGGGTGGACATTAAGCTTACCCCTCCGTTATCAATGGCTTTCGGATGGAACCACGAAGAGCACAAAGAAGATATTTTCTTTTCCTTTGTGCTCTTCGTGGTTGTATCTTTAACTTCCCGAAGGGGAGTAGGCGTTTAATCACCATTATTGTACCAGGAGATATCAAGTGAATTAATGGTCCAGCTGACAGAACCATTTGCCTGGTAAATGGTCATACCAATGGCCGTTAGAAAAATGACCGAATACAGTTCATAAAGGTACCACTTATGGATATTGATTACAGTTTTATGTCACTGTCATCAACACTCAACATGCCACCTGACCCGGCTGCAGAGAAGAAAGAAGGGGCAGTATTCGGTGGTATAGTTACACAGTTGACCACACTTGAAAGAAATGACCTGCGTATAAAAGGTTTCAGGAGTGTCGAGATCAGGGCAGCAATAAAGAGGCTGCAGGAACGCTCGATTTCAATCAGTTACGACACGCTTTTGCAGGATTTGCAACAGACCAGCAAGTCACTCAAAGAAAATATGTACGCAGAGTTTGAAAGCATGATTGATCGAGCCGCAGGCATTTTGTCTAAAGTAGAACTTGTCCAGGCATTAATTAAACGAGGGTATTATTATGAGCCTATCCTCCACAGGGCAATGGATGATCATTATGCCACTCTATGGCCACAAAAAAAGTGCATAGCCTCACTGGTTGACAAATGGCCGCAGCAATATAGGTCCGAGGCTGCTGCGATTCTGAGAATGTGGCCTGTTCTGACCATTAATGGTGATGTCAAAGTAGACTTTTCATCGGCAACCAATGATTTTTGCCAGAGCAATCACCAGGTCGGCTCTGACCCGAAAGTGCTGAGTTATCCCACTTTTTTCAAACTGATCAAGGATATCTGGTTTCATGCCATGAAGTCTGATGATACTGGATGTTTGAATCGGGTGACTCATTTGCTGATTGTTTTTACCCAGTTGATCTCAGACAATGATGGCGGATTTAGAGATGTCTCAAGAGAGCAACGCCATAAATTGGCTGTTCGGAATCAATTTGAAAAAGATTTAAAGGCCGTCAGCGATGTTGATGCCCTGGCATTTTTTCTGGTGACTGATTCTTCGCTGTGGGATCTGAAAAAAGAGATCGTGTTACAGGAGTTGATTGACCGGGCATTGGAGTCTGAGGTCGAGCACCTGGCTGGCTCTTATTGTGAGTGGTTGGAAGGTTCAGCTGCACAAACCAATAGTGAAGAGGAATTAACTCAAGCAGGCAAGCAGATTGCCCGAAAGATTCAGTCGCAGAAAGTTATTACCGTCACCAAGGAAATTTATCTCCTCGAGGCGATCGCTGAATACATGATAAAATACTGCGATAAATATTTTTTTCCTGCGCAAAAAACCAAAGCGATTTCTCATGGTTCTTATTGTGATAAATCGACTTTTCAGCTCTTACACCCGGTACTGCCACCTGACCATGCCTACGATGAAGTCATTGAACGTATCGTCAGGGGGTTGAACAAAATTTTTACAGCGCCTGATAATCAGCATTTATTTGTCGGTACTCCTGAGTACCAAAAAGTACGTGCAGTCAGGGTAATTGAGCAACGCTTAAGTCGAATGGTGAATCAGGTTGTGAGCGTTATCGCTGATCGGGAAGATAAGCGACGGGCGCTGGTTAAACAACAGTTCCATCAGGCCGGTTTCGAGCCGCAAATTGATCCTGATGATCAAAGCGTATACTACCCGGCATCATATTACTCATTGCGCAAGCAAGCTTTATTCGCGTTGAAGCAGTGTAAGCATGCTGTGGAATCGGTTATCGGTACGACAATACCTTTTTGTGCGACCTATTCTCAGATAAGTCAGACTCTGAGATGTTTTCGTCAACTACCGATTGAGGAGTCGCGTTACTGGCAGATGAGTAGTGAGTATGCCAAGAACACGCTAATCCCTGAGTTGGTTCAGGATTTGTCCCTAAGTGAACCGGCAATAACTCATCAGGCTCTGCAAGAAAAGCTGAAAAAGTTTATTACCTGCAAGTGCCTGAGCTGTACGATCTGTGATGTCGATGTTTATCTGTGTCGCTGCCCCACCGGTATTGGAAGAAAATTATCTGAAAAACTGTCTCGCTACGAGAGTAAGGCTTTATATGACAATGTTGAAAAAAATGTTAAAAAATATGTTGAATCAGATTTTTGTACGGCAGACCTTGATTGTCATGTACCACCTGAAACACTGAAACAGCTTCGGTCAGCGAAATTGCCGAAAGATGATGCAGTATCTATTGACCAGTTAAATGACATAATAAGGGAGTGTTCTGAAGTCCATGAAGACGATGTCTCTGATGTTTCTACAGATGATGACGGTGAAGCAGCAAGCGATTCAGGTGATTCTATTGAGTGGGTTTATGGCAGCGCTGACAGTTATGGTAGTGGATCCTGGATGCACTACAGCAACGATTTCAGTAGTCAATCGAGTATTGGTAGTAGTTCCGACTACTTCAGATTAAATGCTCACCTGACCCGTAATGGAACATTATGCCCTAAGCTACATGTACTCGATCTGTCGGCCATAGCCTCACAAGTAACCAGAAACATTGTTTTTCGTATGAAGAAGGAGATGATAGAAAAAGGTGCTGATGGTGCAACACCATGGAAAGCGGAAGCTGAAGGAGCGAGGGCAGCCCGAGATTTCTATCAGACGGTTGGAGTGCCTGAGTTTATTATCAACAGTAATAATGTGGCAGAATGGTTCGTCAGCCACCCATCATGCAAGAAAATAGCAGTGGAGGTGTTGGGGGAATACGCGGAAATTAAGCATTTGATTGACAAAGAGACGTTGGAGTTCCGTCCGAGATCATTCAAAGAGATTAGCTGTGAGGTTGTCTATCACGATCTGGATAATTTTCAAGAACATTTAGGTAAAGTTCGATTTCATGATAAATCACCCGGGCTGCCCCTGAATGAGTCCGACAATGGTCGGTACCTGCACAGAACCTTTTGCCTGTGCTGTCGGATCAACTTTGGACAGCAAAAAGAGCTCAAAGAGCACCTTAAAATCCATCATGAAAAGATGGAGGCCACTTTTGCTCAGATTGAAAAGAAAAACCTGACAGTCAGAGACGATTCAATGCTGTTGTTGCCTGATTCAGAAAATAACGCACTGGCTGACTTACAATTACGTCTGCATCAACAAGGTCTGGATGTGCAATTGCAAGAACTGTTTAAAGATCTGGCTGTGTAGCTGGCGTACTTAGTTTAATGACGCTACCCGCAAAGGCCCAGCCGCTTTTGCGGGCGGCGGGTGGCGCCCCTGAAGTGTGTCGGCTCGTTGCGTAGATAAGGTGTAATAAAAGGTCGAATCCCCCTCCTTGCTGTCATCCTCGCGAAAAAGGCTGTAGCAAAAAATGCATTGGACACGAAGGCACATCGGAAGACATTTTTTGTTTGCCGAGCGTAGCTCAGGCCAGTCCGGAAGAGACTTTGTGTCTCCGCTGGTGCGGTGAATTGGCTGTCCCGGTCATCCGGGGCAGAACCAATTGGTTAATAAAAGGTCGAAAATAAGTGTGTGCTCAAAAAGTACTGGCAAACGATAGTTCTATAAAGCTGTAGGCTGAGCACGCCAGCGTTGATGTACGATAGTTCTTTATTTTTACCAGTACTTTTGAGCACATACAAAAATAACAAAATTAATCGAATGAAGTGCAGTTTCATAAAGGTGCCAAGCATGGATATTGATTACAGTTTTATGTCTCTGGCATCAACACTGAAGATGCCAACTGAATCCACGTCAGAGAGCAGGGAAGGGGAGGCGTTCGGTAGTACAGTTACCCATCTGACCACTATCGAAAGGAGTAACCTGCATATAAAAGGGTTCAGTAATTGCGAGATTGAGGAAGTCATTAAAAAACTGCAGGAACGCTCGGTGTCAATCAGTTATGGAACTGTCTTGCGTGATTTGCAGCAAACCAGCGACTCACTCAAGGAAGATCTGTGGACAGAGGTTAAAAACGCGCTTGGCCGCACAGCCGGTGTTCTGTCTAAATCAGAACTTCTGGAGTCGCTGATTGAACGAGCGAAGTATCACAGTGAATATGTCCTTCGAAAGGCAACGGACGATCATTACGCCGGTTTTTGGCCGCAAAAGAAGAGTATAGTCTCGCTGGTTGGCAAATGGCCTGAGCGCTATAGCTCAGAAGTTGCGGCGATTATAAAAATGTGGCCTGAGCTAACCATTTATGGTGATATTAAAGTTGACCTTTCATCCACAAACAGTTCTTTTTGCCGTAACAGTTACTATGAAGGCTCAGACAGGGAGGTCTTGAGTTATCCTGCTTTTTTTAAACTGATCAAGGATATCTGGTTTAAAGCTTTCGAGTGTGGTGATACCGGTTGTTTAAATCGTGTGACGCATTTTATGATTGTGTTCATCCAAGTGATCTCGGACAATGATTATGATTACAAAGGCAGCACAAGAGAGAAACGCCATGCATCAGTTATCCGTGATCAATTTGAGTGGGGTTTAACGGCAGTCAGTGATATTGGTGCCCTGGCATTTCTTCTGGTGACTCATCCCAGGATGTGGACTCAGAAAAAAGAGATTGTGTTACAGGAGATGATCAATCGGGCATTGGAATCAAAGGTGGAACAACTAGCCGGTTATTACTGTGAGTGGCTCGAAAGCTGTGCTGCACATAAAGACAACGAAGATAATGTTGCAAAAGACAGTCAGCAGATTGCTCGAAAAGTTGCGTCACAGACGGTGTTTTCCGTCGCCGGGGCAATGCATCATCTCGAGGCTATTGCTGCGTATATCGAAGAATACAGTTGCAAAGGTTTCAGTAATAAAAAATCCAGGCAGATTTCAAATGGAAAGTATTGTGATGAAACTACTCATCAAATCTTACATCCAGTATTCCCGCCTGATCATACAGAGGGTGACGTAATTGAACGTATTGTTAATGGGTTGAATAAGGTTTTTACGACGCCCGATTATCAGTACTTATTCAGCGGTACCCCAGAGTATAAGAATTTACAGAACAGGAAGAAGTGGCAGAGAGTTATTGCCAGTGTAAGAAAGAGTAACTGGGACAGAAAAAATGCAGTAGCCCGAAAAAGCATTGATGCTACCTTAGTAAGAGCACGTTCAGTAAGGGTGATTGAGCAACGCTTAAGGCATATGGCGGATCAGTATTTGAGCATTATTGCTGAGCAGAAAAAAAATCGGCAATCCTTGGTTAAACAAAAGTTTTATCAGCCCGGTTTAGTGCCACAAATTGATCCTGATGACCAAAGCGTGTTCTATCCCGCATCCTATTATTTGTTGCGCAAGAAAGCTTGCTCCAACCTCAAACAGTACAAGCATGGTGTGGAAACGGTTATCGGTACGACGATTCCTTTTTGCGCCACCCGTGCTCAAATTGATCAAGTTCTTAATTGCTTTCATCAATTACCGGTTGAGGAGTCGCGCTACTGGCGGATGAGTTGTGAGTATGCCAAGAGCACGGTAATCCCTGAACTGGTTCAGGATTTGTCCTTAAGTGAGGCAGTAAAAAATCATCAGGATGCACAAGAAAGGCAGCAAAAGTTGATTACTTGTAAATGCCTGACCTGCACAATCTGTAATGTCGACACTTATCTGTGTCAATGTGCCAGCGGAATCGGGAGAAAATTATCTGCGAAAGTTTCTAATTATAAGAGCAAGGCTCTGTACAACAGTGTTGAAAAATGTGTTAACGAATATATTAAATCAACATTTTGCCAGGAAGTATTTGATCGTCATATACCGCATGAAGGGAAAATGCAGGGTCAACTGACTGAATTACCTGAAGAGAGTGAGGTGTCTATTGGAAGGTCAAATAGCTTGAAAAGGGCGTTTTCTGAAGAATATCAAGGAGATGCCTGCGATGATACTATGGATTACATTGATGATGTCTTTGTGAACGACGTAGAAGATGGTTCAACTGATGGTAGTGAGTGCAGCTACCGTAGCGCGTGCAGTTACGGTAGCTTGAGGAGTCATAATAGTGAGTGCAGTGACAGTAGCGATTGGAGTCAAGGTAGTGGGCAGAGTCATAGTAGTGATTACGACACATCGAGATTAAATGCTCACCTGAGCTTCGGTGGAGAATTATGCCGTAAGCGACATGTACTCCGTCCTCACATCATGGCCTCACGTGTCACCATGAAGATCGTTTCCCGCGTTCAATACAAGTTAAGGAAAAACCGGAGTACGGTTGGAGGGATGTGGAAAGCGGAAGGTGAGGGTGCAAATGCAGTCCGGCATCTCTATCAATCGGTTGGTATGCCAAAGTGCGTTGTTAACAGTCAGAATGTTGCAAAATGGTTTGCCGGGCACCCACCATGCAAGAAAAAAGCCGTTGAGTTGTTGGAAAAATATCCGAAAATATCCCATTTGGTAGACAAAGAGACGTTAGAGTATCGTCCGAGATCGTTCAGAAAAATTCGCTGTGAGGTTGTTTATCACGACCTGGATAAGTTTCAGAACCATTTGAGTAAACTTGGATTTAATGTTAAATCACCCAGACTTCCCCTTCATAAGTCGGACCGCGGTCTGTACCTGCACAAAACCTTTTGCCTGTGTTGTCGGATTAATTTTGGACAGCCTGCAGAGCTCAAACAACACCTCAAGATCCATCAAGAAA
>JAQFVO010001349.1 GCA_027942505.1 Endozoicomonas sp.
ACCAGTGAAGCGGGAAAGGCCACCTTTTCCGGATACATGGCGGCCACGGTCTTGGGCGTCACTTCACCAAAAATCAAAACAAAAAAAGTCAGGCCCAGGGTGGCAATGGCAATCCCGCTGTCCCCCCAGAGGCGCACGGCGATAATGGTCGCCAGGGCAGAGGCGAGAATATTGACAAAATTATTGCCAATCAAAATAACCCCGATAAGCCGGTCCGGCCGCTCCAGCAAGGCGCTGGTTCTTTTTGCTGAGCGATTACCCTTACGGGCCAGGTGCCGCAGACGGTAACGGTTGATGGCCATCATTCCGGTTTCAGAACTGGAGAAAAAGGCGGAGAACAGCAGGAGAATAACCAGCGCACCAATCAATGTGCCAAGGGGTGCTTCACTCAAGAATCAATCACCTCTAACAGTGGGTGGAGTAGGAAAAGTGGTTTAAGAACATTGGTTCACAGCGATTCATTGTACTCGCTGGCCACGCCAATCCCAAGTCAGGCTGGCAAACAGGGAACTTTTTCAGCATCACTGACTCCAATAACCGTTAAGAGTCGGACAACCAAAAACAAATTACAACAGAGGTTCCCCGCGATGATCACTGGCACCTTTCAACCCTTTCCAGCTGATGGCGCCGGTGCCTTACAGCCAGTAGAGCACTGCAGTACCCGCTGGAAGCGCTGGAAAAACAAGATGGTTCAGTTTTTCAAAGGAAACGAGGCAGCCTTGATGAAGGCCGCCGGAAATAACGATGTTACTACCATCAGGCGCATACTTTTGGACAATCCCTCATCAGTGCCCCCGAACTTTCGCCACGGCAAGAAAAACCGGCCCCCGGCGCTCAAGGCAGCTGCCCACGGCAATGTCGAGGCCCTGAGTGTTCTATTGGGCTTTGGTGCCTCTGCCAAAGATGTGATGACGATAAGCTGGTGGGAGAACGAACTCCCGCTTCCTATTCACGGGGGGTTTATCTTTTATCACTACATCGACCCCGTCCGCTACTACACCCCTCAAATCATCAAAACTCTGCTTGAAGACCACGATGCCGATCCAAATACTCCCTACGGCTTTGCGGACCTTCCCGGCCCGCGACTCTCGGAAATGACCTCACTTGAACGTCTGAATATGACCAGCCTGATAAACTGGGATCCTGACAGGACAGCCAGGCTGAGCCTGCAGTTTGCCCGCGATCCAAGAACAGATCTCAACAGTGCCATAAACTTCGACCGGGTCCTCTTCTTCCCCTGGGTGTCCAGTTCAAAATTGAGACTCCCCGCTTTCCCGACACCCTCAGCTCTCATCAACCTGCTTGGTCAGGCCTTTTTGTTCAAAAACACGCCCTTGATTGAGTTCCTGCTCAATGATGATCGCGTAAACCCCGGGTTACCCATCGGGTCGGCAGAGAACCTGATATTCATCGTTAACAGAAACCTGATGGCCGGATACCACTTCAATTTTCTTCCTGCCTTAAAGGCCAAACTTCTGAGTTCACGAGAGTTTTTCAATGCTCTCATGCTTACTGATCATGTCACGACCAAACGGGACTTCCTTAACCTGTTCAGGCTCGACCCAATCACCAGAATCTACAAATACGGCAGGATCTCACCAGGACCAAACATGCGGGAGGTGGATCGCAAGATTGCCGAGCTATACCCTGCATTTCAATCAGCTTCTGGCAGGGCTACTAATCACTAGGACAAAAAATCACCAGCTGATTCGCTAACCGTGGTACGGCATTTGCGATGCTGGCACGGTTGAGCTGCAACTGTATTCCCCTGGACTGAGTACGATCTTTTTCACGTGTTCGCCCCTTGGCGGGGCGTTGGCCAAAAGCCATTGAGGATCCCGAATTCAGCATATATCACTCTCTTTAGGGCACGATCAATGCTTCGAAGAGAGTTTCACTCAGAAGTCGACCAGCTCTGAAAAACGGGTGAGGCTGGGGAAGTAAAAGAATGAATAAGTAACTTAAGAGCACTCGTTCGCAACGACCCATCCTACTCGACACCAATCCCAAGTCAAAATGGCATTCAGGGAACTATTTTCAGCATT
>JAQFVO010001366.1 GCA_027942505.1 Endozoicomonas sp.
TATTGAGAACCGGGGTGTGATTGACAACATGATGAGTGAGCAGGAAAAAGCCAGGATAATGGACGTTTTTGGCAAAGTTTTCAACGACCAGCCGCTGACCAAAGAAGATGAGGACTTTTTGCAGGGGGTTATTAACGGCATGATCGATGGTCCAACCCAAACCTCATCCAGTTATGGTTCAAAAAAATGGGGTAATCAGGTGTTGACATTCCTGTTTACGCTCTTGCATGTAGGGATACTGATGGCCGATTTCGCCACTGCCGTGAGTGACCCGGATGGCAAATCGGCCCTTGACCCACTGTTTAAGAAAACCGTAGGTCTCCTGACTGCTGGGGAGATTTACAAACTATTTTATCGTCCCGTATTAGAGGCGATAAACGTGGGGACATTTGCTATGCAGCATGGGTGGAAAAATATATCCCGCTTCTTTATCCTGGCAGCGTGGAACGTTATCGGTCGCTCTGTCACCTCAGCCCCGGCTCTGTTGCTGTGGGCTGAGAACACCACCAATTTTGATACGTTGGCTACCTTGGTGGACAGTGCCGGTACCACGGGTCACGACCAGTCAACCCATACCAATCTGCGCAAGGCGACGCTGGAGTCGAACATTAATCAGTCCAAGGCTTTGTTGCACTCGTTTGTCTCTACACCACAGTTGTGGGAACAGGCGTTTGAGGAGAGTTCAAGCCCCGATGGCCTGCGCAATATGGATGACTTTGCCGCAGTACTATCGCAGCGGCTGGATTTGGTAGCCAAGGACCTTGAAGTGTTCTCTCAAACACTTCAGGTAGAGCAGCCAGATACGTCAGGTAAACCTGGTGCGCCCTATGAAATGAAAGCTTATGTATGAATGGTGATGCTAACCAGTCTGGCATTTTTGCCGGTACTGGCGTTGTGTGCTGCACGACGCCGTTTTGGTAGGTTGGGTACAGTGTCTGAATGTTGAGGATGTTATGCGGAGCTGATAAGACCGTGCTGAGTGATGCCCGCAGCTGTTCAGACACTCGTACAAGATTTTGGTGGTCCCCTCACCCTGAGATATATCGCCGGCTCAGCAGATGGTGATGCCGGAGCCGGCTGCACCATAAATCAGCGAGATTCCGAGGCTCTGCTATGCTGATCACGCAGTCAGTGCGCGGCTTTGCCATAAAACGACATGATTTCCGTCACTGCGGCCTTGTTTTCGTTGGGCTGTCAGTAGCTGCTCTCTTTTTTTTCAAGAATAATTAATATCAGTGCACTGCGGCTGTCTAACTACAACATTTCAGAACACAAGGCTTTGTAACACAACAAAAGACAGGTAGCTGTATGTCGCTAGAAACGAGAGTTGATACCCTGGAGAAGCAACACCAGTCCCTCTACAACACCATTCATGGTCTGGTCAAGGCAATGGCTGATATCAAGCACATCGCCTTGAAAAACCAGCATGAAATTATTGGTGTGAAGGTTAATCTTTCCGGTATTCAGGCAGAGGTTACAGGCGTAAAGGAGGATGTTTCTGAACTGGCGCAGTCCACCATGTCCGGTTTTGAACGCACCAGTGAATTGATGGACAGTACCCATAAAATACTTGATGACATAAACGAGCATCTCGAGACCATCAATGGCCGTCTGGATGAAACCAACAAACTGGTGGACAGCACCCATGAACGCGTTGATGCCAGCTATGAGCGATTGAATGAAACCAACGATCGGCTCGGTGATAATAATGAGCGCCTGGATGAGGCCAACGAACGGCTTGATGAAAACAATGAACGTCTCGGTAGTGCCAATGAATGGCTTGGTGGAATCAATCAGCGCCTTGAGGGAGTAGAAAATCAGGTAAAGGAGGTGCGTAAGGATATAGTCACCCTGGGGCAGATGATCAAACACCGCCTGCCGGAGAAATAGCACGGTCGGCAAAGACTGTTTAACGGCTCCAGCGGAAGGTGCAATGCGCCCGTCAGCAAAATGAATTACTGTGGATTATTGTCCGGATAGCCGATAACGATCAGGAGCCCTTATTCCGATATTCAAGACTGATACCCATGGCCAAGGACAGCAACATTCCGGCGCAATCGTCGCTGATTAAGAACCGGAACATCATTACCCAACGGGAAGTTAAAAAAGCGCTGCTGGACGGTGACCGTCCTGTGGTGAAGCCCCTTGTCAGGCGGTTGGTGAATCTGCAGCCGGGTGCTGGTACGTTGACACCACTGAGGCGGGGAGTAACTTACGCTGTCGAGCTTGTCGACAGCCTAAAGGATGCCCAGCCTCAGGCTCAACAAGAGAAGGTGCAGTACGTTACCCGCATTGATGACACTATCCATCTGCTGGAGGGCCTGCGCAAGGGCGTCGAAAAGGAGGCATCTGTGCAGCTTGCTGATGGATCTGACCGACCTATCTACCTGGAACTGACTGTCATGCTTGACAGCATTAAGTCCTCCATCGAAACACTGCAAGAGATGAAATCTGGCGACTCGTAGTCCTTTTCAGATATCGCAAAAAGCATAAAAGCCTTGAACCACAAAGCGCACAAATGTTCATAGCGATGGTTTGTCACCCTCTGTCATGAAAGCTTTGGCCAAAGAGCCACAGAAGAAAAGCTTTTGCTCTTCTCCGTGTGACTCCGTGGCAATTTGCTTTCACGGCAAAGGAAAAGAAGGCCCTTCTTAATGCTCTTTGTGTGCTTTGTGGTTCCATCCAAGTCTCTCAACCTGTATCAATCCCCATGTTTACAGGGGTTTTAAGCTTAAGTCAGTGCCATTGATTCATGGGGAGGTGAGCAAAAAAACTCACTCTTCCGGAGGTGTACGCAGTTGGGATTCGGGTTTTCTGGCTACAATTTTTTTAACTTTTTCTGCAAGGACTGCTTCATCCATAACAGAAGATGCAGCAAGAATGAGGCCAATACCAGGGATTAAATATTCTCCTGAAAATTCTCTCTCCTTCTCCAGTTGTGCTGAAGCAGCTTGATATTCAGCTAGCCACATTTGCTCTTCACCAGTCAGTTTGGGAAATATTTTTTGTGCCCCTGCCTCTGCAAGAATCCTGGCACACTCGCTGCGGCTCTTTCTGGCTGAAAAGCTATAGGCTGTATGGTATTTTTTAAAACCGTCAACCAGCCGAATCACCGTTTCTTCCTTATTTGTTTGTGGTTGCTTCAAAAGTGCCTTTAAGCAACCTGGGTTTTCAGATTGACTGGCAAGCATTAAAGCTGTCATGCCACTATCATCTTTTGCATTCCTGTCAATGTCTGGAAAATTTTCATAGATACAATCAATGATTTCCGGGTTATCTGGCTGTTTGCTTTTTGCCAACGCAAATAACGTAGAATCCTCGAATGTGCGAGGGTGAGGAGTGATAAACAGCT
>JAQFVO010001370.1 GCA_027942505.1 Endozoicomonas sp.
GCTTTTCCATCTGGTTAAAGGCATTGATGTACGCCTCTTTCCAGGCGGCGGCTTTTTTGCCGGTGAAGCCCATGGCCAGAAAAGCAAAACCATCTCGGGTGATTTTGAAAGCAGGACTTTCGATGGGAGCACCACCTTTTGGATTTTCTCGGCTGATGATCGTCTGCTGAAAATTCAGCAGACGAAACTCTTCGGAACATTCCAAATTGCGAATGGACTGCAAAACGTTCTTGTGTTGCTTATCGAAATGGTCAGCCACATCGAGGGAACTGCAGGTGATCTGCTGATTTTCAAATTTCAGCTCAGTCAGCAGATGTTCAGGGGTTGGAAAAGTTTCCACTAAGGCGGTCATAGAGCCTCCTATGTGCGATTAATTACCGCCACCAGAAGGTTCCAAACTTGACTGGAGGCGGGCTGGATGGGATTGGAACACCGATCACATAGAAACCGGCACGGCCTAAGCCGTTCCCACCCAGCCCACCATAAAGAGGTGCTAAGTGACTGCACAAAAAAAGCGCATTTTACTGAGCGCTTTTGTGCTCTATGTGAAAATCGGGGTTCCAAGCCCGGCAACGGATTTTGCCGTTGCGGTGTGCATAATGCCTGATGATTTTTCGTCCTGTCAATCACTTGCTTATCTGCATGTGATTATGCAGTGCTGCATGAGAGGAATCAACTGGGAAGCCACGGTTTGTGGGGGTTTGTACAATTTATTGATGAAGCAAAGCCATCGCCTGGTGCGGGTTATTACGAAACATAATCAACAAAGACCGGGCAGGGCCAAGTGGCTTTCTGACCTTTTGCTCCCATCCCTGAACTGTCTTGATGCTCACGCCAATAAGGGCTGCAAACTTCTCCTGGGATAGATGGGTTGCCCTCCTGATACTGGCCACATCAATGTCTTCATACTTATGCACCCGTGAAGCCTTCTTTTCTCCTTTGGCTATGGCAACCGCTTCTTTCAGGCTGGAAGTCAGTTCCTCAAATACTTTTTCATCCATTGCGTAACTCCTTGGCTAGTTCTGCTAATACTTTCTTCTGGTCTTCGGTCAGGTCTGTTTGCTGGTTTTTGGTGTAGGCATAGAGCATGTAGAACGTGTCTTCACTGACTTGCCAGTAATAGATAATGCGTGACCCTCCACGCTTTCCGGTACCATTCAGCTTCCAGCGAAATTTCCGCAAACCACCGGTTCCCTTGATGATGCTGCCAATATCGGGCTGGGCAATCATGGCCTCTTGCATGGCCCGATAATCATCATCAGGCATGAGTTGAGTGATGATTCTGGTAAACACACTGGTTTCTATAAATTCCATAGAATATCCTACATTGTAGGATTAATTGTACTGCAATGTAGGATATAAGCAAAACTTTCATTTTCTGGCTCTTAGCTGGCTCTCCAGCTCATACCGCAAACGATCGGAACTGAGGGAACGCAGGAACATCACCTGCCTTGCCTCGCTCTGGCGTAACAGATACCGAATTAACTCTTCTCTGCTTTTCTCTGCCTGATCCTGTAACGGGGTTCTGGGTAAACGAGTCATTGTGCTGCCTCCCACTGCGTCGAAAGGGTAAAAAAGTGCGTAACGACCGTAACGCATGGTCAAAACCGGCCTCTATCCCTTGATATAGAAGGCTTTAGCCCGTTACGCCAACACCGTAACAGCGCGTAACCAAACGGAACGCCAGGCGTAACAGCCCCAATTACCAGTGCCTGGAGAATCAATTGACGTTCGTTCTGGTGTTACGCTGCTACCGTAACGCTGTTACGGGGTCGTTACGGTTTTGTTACAGCGAGCGAAACAGCGGGAGGCGTTGGTATTAGTAAGATAGAGAGTGATTAATCAACTCTGTTACAAATGTTACGCACTTTTTCACCGTTTCGACGCAGTGAAAAAACCAGCCTGTGATTACTTATTAGCCTGTAAAATGACTCTCTTATATTCAATATGAACAGTGGGGTGCAAAATCGCGTAACGTTTGTAACAGACCGGTCAGAATTGCTTGCAGGCCAGACAGGCCAAGGGCTGTAGCGCTTTTGCAAGTTGTAACGTTGGCGGAACAGGGGCGTAACGCGGGGTAACATGGGGCGTAACAGGTTTTTGGCCGGTAGTTTCTACTGGGCTCAAAATTGAGTCGACGGTGCTATTGGCCTCAATAGTGAGGTTTGCTGCTGTTTTGGCAATCATTGGTAAGTCTGTATACAATAGATTCTATTCAATACAGATAAGGAAAGCGTTATGTCTACCTTTGCCAGAACAGTTCGGTTAAATAGCGATGTCAGCCAGGCGATTGATGACATTGCCAGGATTTGCGGTCGTGATGTTAATTTTGTGATGCGAGAAGCCATCGAAGAGTACGTCAAACACCATGAGTGGGTTATTACAGAAACTCAAAAGCGCTTGGCAACTTTGCAGGCCGGTGATGCCAGGCTGGTGCCCCATGATGAGGTCAAGGATTCTATCCTCAAGCGGATCCGGCAATGAATATTTGCTGGATGGAGCAAGCAAGGGACGATCTGAATCACTGGCTTGATTACATGTCGATCCGTAACCCGGAAGCCGGGAACAGTATTGTCGTGGAAGTGCTGGAAGCGGTAGAGTTGTTGGCAGAAAATCCGCTCATGGGTAAGGTTGGTAAAGTGCACAATACCCGTGAGTTGATTATTCCGGATAATCCCCTTAAGGTGATTTATCACGTTGAGCGTGGCCTGGTCAGTATTTTGTTTATTCCCCATCAGCGTCAACGATGGCCAAAGAAATAACCATGGGCGCAAAATTGCGCCCATGGCAGTTGGTTTTAACGGGGGTTTTGATTATGATAGCAAGGCATTGACAGAAGACTTTACCATGAAGTCATTGAAAAATGGGGTTTGGTTCGGGCCAGCCCCGTTTTTTTTTTGTGTTTTTCCGGTTATCCATTTACGACCTCATCAAAGATCCAGCAGCGTCTGGTCCTGCCATTCATATTGGCTTGCTTGCTGCGTAAGGGTTTGTTTTCAATGTATCGTTTGCTGGTGCTGTTGGGGAACAGGCGCTTTAGTTCATTGATATCCAGTCGTTGCAGTTTGTGTTCTCCGCACAGTTGATCAAAGTCCGTCAGGTTGATGGCTATGCGACCGGTGCCGGGCAGGTGGTTCAATACCTCGACGTTGTAGGTGCTGCCATTTTCGTAGACGGTTTTCCAGTTGAGTTTGTCGTAATAATCCCAGAACCTTTGAATCATTTCGTGCTCACTTTGCAGCCGGCGTTGTCGTTCCAGGCATCGGTCCCAGATATAGGTTTCAAGCTGCTTCAGTTGCAGTTCGGTAATTTGACCCTGGAGCACGGTTTTCAGGGTGTGAGCCAGGGCCAGAATCTGGACATGGTTGGCAATAACCCGGGGGGTGATTTTGGTCTGCGTCTGGTGAATCTTTTCGATGAATTTTCGGTGCATCAGGTCATATTGCTCAAAGTAGGTGTTCAGCAGGGTCGGTTCATTACAGAGAATCTGGTTGCGGAAACTGGCCAGCTTTTCAATGTCCCATTCCCGCAACCGGTGAATGGCCTTTTCAACGTCGTGGTCGTAGCCTTTTGCGGTCATATGGAGGTGGACAAAACGAGAGAGCAGGGCGTCTGACCCGTCAATGCTCAAGTTTTGCACGACCATCACTGAGCCTTTGAATGGGTCTTCACTGGTTTCAAGTCCGTGGTTTTTCCAGCCCGTTCCCCGGATGGCTCCACCTTCCCAGGTGGTTTTCAACCAATCATAATCAAACATGCTGCGTTTTCTGGCTTCGTTGCGGTCACCCTCAATCATGACCAGGGGTATGTTTCCGCCCTGGGCAAACTTGCGTGCCAATGCTCGTTCGTTCATTTTCAACGGGTCCACGCCTTCGTATTTGTTCAGACCAATGAGTCGCCAGAGAAATTTTGTCAGGGTGGTTTTGCCGGTTTCACGGTCTCCGGAGATTTCCAGCAGGGTGTAACCTTCCTGTTTCTGGCGAATCTGTTCGGCAAACATCGAGCCGGTCCAGAATGCCAGTGCCGCCAGACCTCTGTGTTCAAAGACAAAATAAAAATCCTGATACCAGCTGTCATCAAAAGTGCTGTTACCTCGGTGGTAGTAGTTGTCTTCGTTGGTTTTCAGGCTGCTTTTCAGGCTGATATTGCCAAAATTAAGGAATCCGTCCTGGTTTTTGGTCACCATTTTACCCTGGTAATAGCCAAATTCCGGAAAAGCGTAGGCTCCGGTGTGGCGGTCGTAGCCGATAAAGGGGATGGTTCGGATTTCCTCTGGCCCTCTGATGGCGTCAAACCACTGCTCCTGGAGAATATCCAGATCTGCCTGAACGCCTTTGAATCGGGCGCCGGTCACTTTGCTCAGTAATGCCCGTTTGAAATTGCTGGGGCAGTCCAGATCATTGGAGGATAGCCCGGCCAATGTTTGCGGGCGTGAGCCGGGAAATGTTACCCGGAAAAAATAGTGTTTTTCCTCTGTCTGCGGGTTGATCTCTGCATAAAGGAACTTTGGCAGGCAGTTGCTGATGTGTATTGTCTGATACGCGCTCTTAAATTCCTGGATACACAGTTCCGGATTTTCGCTGCCGCTGGTGTAGAGCTTTTCGGAATTGCTCAGGTAGGCGGCTTTGAATCCCTCCATGGCGTGTTCATCGTTTTTGTTTCGTATGGTGGAGCGGTAGATTTTGTGATGGTGCTCAATGAGCATGTATTTCTGATCGGTCTTCACATATAGCCAGAATGCTTTTTCTGCTGCTTCGCCGGCACTGTCGTATGCCCCACGCCACAGGGCTTCTTTGAAATATGTCTCTGTAAGGTATTCCACCCATTCGCCATCTTCGTTTTTCCGGCGTTTGCGATAAGCGTCATCCCAGTCATCTTTTCCCTGGGGGAATGCCACCAGAACTTGCTCTCCCAAATCTTTGAGCTTCTGTTTGTAGTCGGGTGCGTGCCGGTGTCCGGCGTGGTCGTTATCCAGAGCAATCACCCAGGTGATTTTCCGGCCTGCATTGCGTTTGATGAAATTGATGGGGAGGTTATTGGAACTCAAACCGGTGATGGTCTTTTTCCCCAGAAATGACAGAGCGCAGGATTTAAAGATGGCTTCCGTGATCCAGACCACATCACGGTCATTGATGTTCTGACCCGGCGGTGACCAGCACTCACCTTTATAGGAGCCAACTATTTTGGCTTTCTTGTTGTTATTGCGACGAATGTCTTCCTGATTCAGCAAGCGAGCCCAATAGCAGTCATCGGATATTTTAAACCGGATGGATTGCGCGGTGCTGCCATCTTTCAGCCTCATCTGTTCCTGGGTGTACCAGCCTGCCATGGCTCCGGTATTGAGGCCACGGTAATCCAGAAAAGCCCGGGCACTGGCGTGGGGATCTGCCTCTGTTGCCGGGTATCGGCCGGTAAAATTTTCAAACAGGTCGTGATAATAATCCCGGACATCGGTGATGAGCCCGCAGTGTTTCATCCTTGGGCACAACATGACCCATGGTGAACCACGATAAACCCAGAGTCCCCCTTCCCCGCATTTTGGACAAAAGCCTTCGCGCAGGTAGTTGGGATTTCTTCTGTTCTTAAACCGAAGCTGTTTGTCGTTATCCAATTTCTCAAGGATGTGCTCGACCAGGTTCATGCGGATGCCCCTGATTTTTCAAGCTTGGATATCCGTCTGGCTTCTGCCAGGAGATGTTTGTAATCGTCGGGTACGGATTTGGAGATTCGCTGTGCCTGCTTCATCAGGTATTCCTTTTCACGCAGGTGCGGATTGTCCTCATAGATGCGGGCATTGATGATGGACGTGGGCCAGCGCTTTTGGCCGCTGACGTCAATCGGTTCAGGGAATGACCCTTTTTTTAGCCAGCCCACAAGCGTGTTCCGATGAATTTTCAGACGTTGGCAGACCTCATCCATGGTGAGCATTTCATCCCGTTTGATGTCGAAGGGAAGTGGCTCATAAAAGCAGTCCAGCACTTTTGTCAGGTCCCTGAGAATACTAGCTATTGCATTTGGATTCATATTTATGCACCTTTGACTTGAATGACATTAAAAAATGCAGCAATGCACGGAACTATGTGTAAAATAGGTGTCAATGTTGATAAATTGATACATATATGCACATATGCATGATAAATAATGCTGATAAGAGAGTCAATGCAGCCATGCAACATAGTATGCAGAAAGGTCTAGGCGAAAGGATAAAGAACGTACGGGACCAGGTGGGTGGAACCGGCAAACTCATGGAAGCCACCGGGATTTCTCAAAGCTATCTATCCAGGTTGATGAACGGAGTGATTGATAATCCGGGGGTAAAACAGCTCATCAGTATTGCGGCTGCTGGCAATGTTTCCGTGGATTATCTGGTCACTGGTGCCGGTGGAGACAGTGAACGAGTGGATCTGGTGTCGGACATTGAGAATCAGCAGATTTTCTATTTTGACCGGTCTGTGACTGCTCGGCTAGGTGTCGATCTGAAACGGTGTCGGGGGTTCATCAATCCTGGGGACTCTATTGATAGCTATCAGTCCGGTGACTTGTTGCTGGTCAATACCCAGTTAAAAAACGGGGATGGTATTTACCTGGTTGATTTTGGCGGTGGCCCGGCGGTGCGTCGGCTGGCCTGGTTGCCTGGTGGAATGGTGGATGTGATCAGTGACAATTACGGATCCAATAAAATCTCCGTTGAGGATCTAAATATTATTGGCCGGGTGATTTGGGCTGGTATTAAACAATAAAATTATTGGATGTAATATGAGTAGAAAACTTTTTTCCAAACACCGGGGGAATTACATCGGTCTGTTTCCCCCGAAGGGAGGTTGGCAAAATGGTAGAAGAGGTATTCAACGCACACTTTGTTCTATAAGTAAGTTGGAAAATCTTTCAGAGACGGAAAGAATTATTCAGCTCACAGAGATGTATTCCCGTAAAGCCAAAGAAATTTTGAATGAGCAATTTCAGAAAGAGCAAGAGCGAAAAAAGAAAGCGCAACGTAAATTTTGGACGGTAAAACAGGCCAGAGAGCTTTGGCTTACTTCTGTGAAAGTACATGGATCAGAGAAAACAGCAAAAATGTACAGTCGCAGTATTGAGCTTTATATAATTGCTTGCGGCAATCATGAAATGCGAGATTATGACAATGAAAAATATTTGACTTTTCTGAGTTATCTGAAAAATGAAGCCAAATACAGGGGGCGAAAATTAGCAGATACTACGGTTCACACTCATGTCCGTCAATTTAAAAACTTCTTGTTTTTTTGTAAGGATAAGAAAATTATTGTAGAGCTTGAGCGACTGAAAATGCCACCTCTCCCGAAAAAAGATATGCGTACACTTACGCTAGATCAATTGGGTAAAATTGAACGCCATATTTTGGTTGCTTTGGAAATGGCAAAAATGGAATCCGATTTGAAAACCATTAAGAACATGAAAAATATGCTAAGGGCATTCATGATGGGGACTCAAATGATCGGCAGGGTGGGAGCAATGTGGTCATTAAAGTTGGAGAACATTGACCTGGAATCCAGGTTGGTTTACATCAGGGATAATCCGGAACTGAAATGGAAAAACAAATGGCGGAAACATCCGGATAAACCGATGACCGATGAATTATATGAATTTTTAAAAAAAGATTTGTCAGAACGTGGACCGTTTGAAAGATATTATTTGGATAAAGGAAATGGAGAGCCATGGTTTTTTGATAAAAGTGATTTATCTTCTTTTGCCAGTAAATTGTTTAAAGAATTGAACTTGCCGAAAATAAAACCGTTTCATTGGGGTATGAGAGCCACCATGATCACAGAACTGTTATTACAGAAAACTGACCCCTATGCAGTACAGCAATTGGCTGACCATGACAATATTGAAACTACCATGCTTTATCTGAACACCCGAAAAATACAACAAAAAAACGCAGTTGATGGCATCAGCCAGCTTTGGAAAAACAGGACAACCGAACCTTAAAAAGTGCTACGTTTTGTGCTACTTCCGTAGGCAGGATTTTGAAATCCTTTATGTTTCGCGGCCTGTAGCGCAAAAATGTCAATGACTTCTAAGCGGATGGTCGCAGGTTCGAATCCTGCCGGGTGCGCCAACATAAACCCCTGA
>JAQFVO010001385.1 GCA_027942505.1 Endozoicomonas sp.
AAACAAAGCTGATCACCATGACGTTTTAGCACCGTACGTACCAGCTCGTCATCATCGCGCAGCGCATCGCTGACATAGCGAAAACTCGTGTAATTGCGCTGCACAGCGATCATCATGAGTGCCTTGTCGCCGTAAAAGGAGCCAGGCAGATAATTACCGATACCAGTGCCTGATTCCTGATGGAATACCGCCAGGCGGGCGAAATGAGGATCACTGCGGATCGACTCAGACGCGTAACGCAGTGCACTGCCCCTGCTTTGCAGGGCAGCGGTGACGATCTCTGGATTACCCCGTAAACGCTCACTGGCGTAATCCAGGGCCATGCCATTATTTTTTACGGCGAGAAGTACCAGCTCAAAGTCATCGCGCAAGGCATCGCTGGCACAGCGCAATGCTTCCCCATCTATTGCCACTGCACGCCTGACCAGTGCTCTATCGTTCCGTAGCCTCACGCTGGCGTGTTTAAGGCTGAAGATATTGCTGGTCATTGCCGCTTCTACCACTTCCCGGTCGTCATAAAAATCAGGAAAACTTTCCAAAGTCACTATGGGTTGGCTTCTCTTCAGGAAATCGACGACCAGTTGCCGGTACAGCTGAGGATCCTGAAGCACGTCTTTGTCGATCACCCACTCGTCAACGGGACCTTCACCCATGTTTTTGTGAGCCAACAGGAGCAGTTCCTTGAGAAATCGCTGATCCAGTTGCATTACCTCGACAAAATATTCGGCGCAGCGGTAATCACAAGTCACTGCCAATATTGCCAGCTGGCGAAAAATGACCGGGTCATTGGTTAACTCCGGACCAATATGCTTGAGAACATCTTCACATTTCTTACTGTGACGCAACGCCCTGGAAACGATATCGACATCGTTTTTAAAGTGCGCCGGCGCATGGGCCAGGGCTTCGGGGTGGGCTTTGACGGCAGCCCAAACCACTGCCCTCTTGTTGCGCAGCTGTGGAGCAAGACATTTCAGAATCTGACCATTTTGTGACACCAGCTGCACAGCCGTTGCCTCGTCATCGAGCCAGGTCGTTGATGTTCGCACCCAGGGTTCGGCCCTGTCCGGATCAGATAACAACAGATGCCACAGGACAGTGCGTCTGTGAGCATCACTTGCGCACTGAGCAACTGATTGAGCCGTTCGCTGGGCACCCTGCTCAATGTCTGAGCCGTCATTTGCAAATGGACCAACTCTTTGCGGTGGGTCCAGGGGGTGATCAGGGAGCCCTCCTCACTGATGCCAACAAGCCAATAAGCATGAGCAAGGGCGTGCGCATTGGCCTGTGCGAAGGCAGGGTTGGCCAGCCTTTTCTGGATCGCACTCATGTTCCATACCGTTTGACTGCCGTCAAGATGGAATGGATTGAGTACCAGGTCGATGTTTTTCAGGCAGTTCATAAGCGCAAGAATGTCAACAAACAGCTTCTGCATGGCGTCCGGGGAGGGTATTCGGGTAAATTCAAACAGCATCTGGTGTGACTGATCGTTGTAGACAATATCCGGTGCGCCAGCTGTCGGTGACGACTGGGCCAGCGTCTGCGCCAAAAACCACAATCGCAGCCGCTTCCCGTTTACATGGCTATCACGGCAAAAGTCTTCGCCATAACGCAGACGCAAGGTACGCTCTCTGCCACCCTC
>JAQFVO010001387.1 GCA_027942505.1 Endozoicomonas sp.
CTTCCTTTGTGCCTTGGTGTCTTTGTGGTTCAACGCTTTTTTGCTTTTTGCGACAGTCTCATAAAAGTGGGTGTCCGTTTTCCTTTCCGCTCACCGAATGACAGCGCAGTGACTTGACCTTTTGTGACAACTTCAAAGGAGGGGTGTCGCAAAAGGCTCTGAAAAGAAGGGAACCACGAAGAGCACGAAGAAGAGCTTTTCTTTTCCTTTGTGCCTTGGTGTCTTTGTGGTTCAAGGCTTTTAAGCTTTTTGCGACAACCGCTAAACCGATGACTCCCCGGCCAGGCTAACGCCGAGCATGTCTCGTACGGCGTCTGTCTCTAGTCCCATGGAGTAAAGGTGGTGCAGCTTGCAGAACATGGCTTCGGGGGTGGTGTCCAGACCACCAATAATGCCTGCCCGCGCCAGTGCTGATCCGGCGGCATAACTCCCTTGTCGTACGCTGCCCCGGGTGCACTGGGTAAGGTTGACGATCAATTTGCCCTGGTCAGACGCCCTGGCCAAGGTATCGAGCAGCTTCTGATCACTGTCAGGGCCGTTACCAGAGCCGTAGGTTTGCAGAATGAAAGCGTTCACAGGCTGGCTCAGAACAGATGCCATCCACTGAGCAGTAATACCCGGAAACAGTGGCACAATGCCGACATGGCTGTGCTGGTCGCAATGCAGCTGAAACTGTTCCGCTCCCCTGGGTTGCCACAACTGTGGCTCATTCAGCTCAATGTCTATGTCCACCCGCCCCAGCCACGGGTAGTTGGGCGTATCAAAGGCATCAAACTGGCTGGCGTGCAATTTACGTGCCCGGTTGCCTCGCAGTAGCCGACCATTAAAGTACAAACACACCTCTTTGATTCGTTCATCCCCGGCCAGAGTCAGGGCCCCGATGAGGTTGTCCAATGCATCGGTACGTGCTTCACACAGGGGGATCTGTGAGCCGGTAAAAATAACCGGCTTGTGCAGGTTGCGCAGCATAAACGAGAGCATGGCGCACGAATAGGCCATGGTATCAGTGCCGTGCAGAACCACGAAGCCATCAAACTGCTGGTAGCGCTGCGCGATATCACTGGCAATCTGCAGCCAGTTCTGTGGACGAATATTGCTGGAGTCGATCAGTTGCGAATACTCATGCAGATCGAATGCCGGCAGGTTGGCCAGCACATCTGGCGATAGTCTTTGTGACAACACTCCCATCAGGTTATCGCCCGGGGCATAGCCAGACTCGGAAGGGCGCATGCCAATGGTGCCGCCGGTGTAGGCAATATAGATTTTCTTGCGCATGAGGTGCTCACTGTATCAGGGGGCGGCCTGTGGCCGCACGTCGCCATAGACGGCGATTGTCTTTGGCTTATCGATGATTATCAAGTCAAATTGATGGCGTACCTGGCGGCTTCACCGGTGTTAGAGTGACCAGTCGCAAAGGTTTAGCTTTCGTCTGCAAGCGCTTGAGCTTTTTCGCCTTTTTGACCGGAGTCGGGGCTGAGTCTGAGGTCGGCTGCGGGATCTGATTTATCCTTTCTCTGGCACCAGCATGCCCATTTGCAGCAGCCTCGCCAAACCAATGCCTTGCCTGGTTCAAATCCTTCGGGATGCCAAGGCCGAGCGAATAAATGACCCCCAGTTTGAACTGGGCAGAGCTGTTCGCCTGCTCCGCAGCCTGCTGATAGTGATGATGTGCCCGGGCCTGATCCTTAAGTGTGCCTTTTCCAGTTTCGTACATAAGGCCAAGGTGGTAATGGCTGTTGTGCTCTCCAAGTCCTGCTGCCCGTTGAAGCCAGTCAAATGCACGGGCGGGGTCTCCCAGCCGATACAGGTAGGTGATGCCCAGCAGTGTCATGGCTTCCTGACACTCGCGGTTGGCGGCCCTTTTGAGCAAGTCAATGATCTGGGGCAGCTTCTCTTTGTCTCTCTGCCCCAGATAAAACCGGGCGAGACTGATTTGCGCTGGTATGAAGTTCTGTTGGGCAGCCTGTTGCAGAAAGTGCTGCGCTTTGGCATGGTCTACCTTCACATGTGTGCCCTGCAAATAGAGAAATCCCAGTTGGTTCATAGCTATTTCAGAGCCGTTTTGCGCGGCTTTGTGTAACAGCTCCAGTCCCTTGCTTACATTTTTGGTGCGCGGGTTATTCTTCAGATATATGCTGGCGAGTAATGCCAGAGAATGGGAGCAATTCTGATCAACCGCCTTTTGCAGCCAGCTGATAGCTTGCGTCGTGTTGCTGCGCCTACCCCATCCTCGCAGGTAAAAGACACCAATCATATGCTGTGAATTGACATAATTCTGAATTGCCGATTGATGGAACCACCCAAAGGCGCGCGTCAGGTCCTGTTTTACGCCTTCACCCTTCAGGTATATATTCCCCATTAAAAACTGGGCGCACGGGTCTGTTGAACCGTGGTCGGCCAGTAACTGGGCAGTGTCTAAGTGTTT
>JAQFVO010001395.1 GCA_027942505.1 Endozoicomonas sp.
CCTGCTACTTTTTCCAGCCTTTCAGAGTTATCAGAAACAGTGGCTGGTTCAAGGCCGCTATCAGCAACGACACTGCCTTCTGCCAGCGCGGACTTGACCGATACATCACTTACAATCTCTGTCGTTCAACAAGAGGCTACTGCATCTGCAGGCAAGAGCACATCGACAGCAGCTTTTCCAACAACCGCAATGTTACCCAGTTTTTCCCATTCTCCGGAGTCAAGCTCTTCAGAAACATCAATCAGTTCTGGAGTAGCATCAACGGTATCATCCTCTGGCTTAGCCAAAGCAAACTCAGTGGTAACATTGCCGACATCGTCAACTCATCAGCAGCAGGTTACATCGTCCAGCTCGACAGATCAGCCTGCCCCAACAAAAGCTTCTCTGGCCAGCTTAATGCCGACGCCGTCTTCAATCTCTGCGGTGGCAGTGGATAGTGCAAAGATACCTTCGCCAACCGTTTCGAACGATGCTTCAACCACATCGGGTATATATAACGTATCACCCATGGTAAGCAGTCATCAGCAAGAGGTCACCTCATCAGCAGATAAGAGTCGCTTGACGGCGGCTTCTGAAGCATTGTCGACACCAGCAAGTTTATCCAGCTTGAGAGCCACGCCGGCCGTCACCAGGCTGACTTCAATGCCGTTGATTTCACCAAGTGTGACCGACTCATCGCGTCTGGCCTTTTCCAATAATCAGTCTGTCACGCCCTCAGATACCGCAGAAAAGTCCACCCTGGCAACGGTTTCTCAGGCAGTAGTTAGGTCAACAGTAACATTGCAGCCGTTATCCGGCTCAGCGGCAGGTTCGGCCAGTTCAGCAACACTATCCGCTTTCAGCTCAGCACACTTGCTGCACTCATCACCCTCGGCAACCAATATGCCACACGGCACTGCATCATCAACACTGCTGGTTGCGTCAGAAACATCCATTGGCTCAAATTCGTCTTTACCAGCGGTGTCGTTATATACGACTGCTGATCAGTGCGCCCCAACAAAAGCGTCTCTGGCCAGCTTAATGCCGACGCCGTCTTCAATCTCTGCGGTGGCAATGGATAGTGCAAAGATACCCTCGCCAACCGTTTCGGACGATACTTCAGCCACAACAGGTCTTTCTGATCCATCACCCACGGTAACCAGTCAACGGCAAGGGGGCAGTTCATCAGCAGATAAGAATCGTACGACGTCGGCTTCTGAAGCATTGTCAACACCGACAGGTTTATCCAGCTTCAGAACAACGCCGGTCATCACCAGCCTGACTTCAATACCGTTGATTGCACCATTGACCTCAGTCACGGCAAACGTGACTGACTCATTGCATCTGACCAATCATCACTCTGCCACGCCCTCAAATACAGCAGAAAAGTCTACCTTGGCAGCGGTTTCTCAAGCAGTCGTTAACTCAACAGTGATATTGCAACCGTTATCCAGTTCAGCGACAGGTTCGGTGCTACCAGCCACACTGTCTACTCTCAGCTCGGCACAGTTGCTGAGTTCATCACACTTAGCAACCACAGTGCCAAACGGCACTGCATCATCAACACTGTTGGTTGCGCCAGAATCAGCCATTGATTCGTCTTTACCGGTGCTGTCGTTATATACGACGACTGATGTAACCCCAACGTTGTCAGTGCCGCCAGGTTTCAGTAATCAGACTGGTTCCATAATGGCAACGTCATCGGGCACACAAAATATGACAGTGAGTTCGACAATCACTGCCCAGGGTTCAGCCTCGATTTCTCCCGAAATGCCAACCAACGCAACCGCCAACACAACCGAGGCAGCAACAACGACTCAGGCCCCACTGACGCTAACCACACCGTTGCCCTCCCTGAAAACCCTGCTGGTGGACACCGCCAGTTCAACGCTGATCAGCGGGTTAAAAAGGACACTGGTTGAATATAAGGAACAAAATGAGAGCGCAGATGTGTCTGACATGGTTTCCCGTCTTGATGAGCTGATTGCCTATTACGAAGCGGTCAGCCTGGTCATGGGTATCGGTGCCTTTATCCGTTCCATAAAAGATTCATTCCCGGATGTTGCACAAATATACGACGAAAAACTGAAGAAATTCACCGATGACATCAAAGAGACCATCGGCCAGGGAAAAAAACAGGATAGATCGCGCAGGACTCCCATTGCCGACATGGTCAAGCTGTTATTGACCGATCTCTACCAGTTTGAAAATGCACCGATGAATGTGCAAATGAGGGAGTTTTTCAAAGGCTTTGAATCGGATCGAGATCTTTTTGCCCAACTCATGTCTAAGCAAACTACCGATGTGCCCGCGGATTTTCAGGAACTGTTCCAGAACATGAACAGCGGCGCCAATATAATCTCGGCCATGGACGCCTACAATACGCAGATCGCAGACTTGGTGGCCAACGGGGATTTTGCCGAAGTGGGCAAAATTGCCCTGAAAGTCAACGTTCTCTTCCGGGCTGCCGACCTGCTCATTGAGAATGGCGAGTTGGACCCGGACAAAGTTCTTGAGGACCCTTACAAGGATCTGCTGAACAAGTTCCAGCAATTTGAGCTGACCAATGAAGCACTGTCGCACATCACCGAAAGTGCTCCTGCCTCGCTGCCATTGAATGAAATTATTGCCTACAGCTACGTTTACGACTCGTTGCGGGTGGCTCGCCTGAGTGCGGCCATGGATGAAGGCTTCTGTTATGCCGATGGCCTGATGCTGGGCATCGCGGCTGAATATATGACGATCGCAGAATCCTTGAAGATTATGGTCGAGTCGATCCTCAGAGGGTCGGAGTATGGCAAATTTGGCGTGCTGCTGCGGCGTATTGTTCAGGAGCTGAGCTGGCTGGATCATAGTCATTCGACGGTGAATGAGGCCAAGTCTTTCGGCGTCAAGGTGAACAGTCTGTACTACAAAGATGTGCTCAAAGAGCTGCAAAGCACCGGCATAACATTGACCGACTCCATTGCCAGCAATCCAGTGGAATCCATTGAGAAACTGCTTGATACCTTCCTGCAACAACTGAATCCGACAACGGACACCATTCAGCTGATGTTTCAACCGATGAAAAAACACGTTGTCTATATGGAAATGAAGAAGCTACAGGGTCTTTACAAGCTAACCGTTCACGACATCGTCACGGGATTACATATTGCCACCGGAACAACTCTGGCCGATCTCAAGGCCGATGTGCTCGAGAGGCTTAAAGAGTTCAAGGAATATTACAATTTGCCTCCGGACGGCCAAGGTGTGATGTTGCCCAATGTAGGTTATACCCAGCTTACCTCTGACCTGCTATCGCCACTGGAAGGTTTGCAGCTGTTTCCTGACTCAACACTGACGGTTAAGGACATTCTGACCAATCCACCCGAGCAGCTGCGCGTAATTGACATTGCCAACACCAAAAAGCTGATTCACAAATACCTGGATGAAGTGAAGAAAAAAGAGAACCAGAAGCTGCTTGATAATAAGCAAGGAAAAGCTCAAAAACCGTTTGTATCAGATGACTCAATCGACACCAGCGACCCGCTTATTGCCCAGATGAGAGAGGTTCTGGCGGCACTTGAACAGGCTCACAATACGGTAGGGCAAAAGGAGGCAGTCAGCCAAAGCATCAAGAACCTTAACACCCACATTCTCGGCACCATGGACACCTTTTTGAAAATGACTGCCAAGTTGAATTTGCCGACCGACGCCGAAAACCAGCCCGCCCTGACGTCCCTCAGTGCAGACGAGTTGATCAAGCTGGGCATGGAGCAAGATTTCCTGAAACTGGTCAATCCTGTGGCATTTGGGCTGAAGGAAAGTGGTGTGAGTTCTGGTGCTCACGCTGATGCAGAGCACAATTCTGCCGACAGCGCCAGCCAGAGTGCCAACACGGGGGGGAAAGTAGCCGGTAGTTTTGCCAGTGTTGCCGTTGCCTTGGGTGGGACATTGAAAGCGTTTCAGTCAGCTTGCCCAGGTTGCCTGGCGCAAATGTTCGCCAACCTGGGACAAAGAAGTGCCGAAGAAATACAGCTTGAAATGCGGGCCACCCTGAATGTTCTCACCAAGAGAGCAGGGACGAGTCTCGTGAGCCGAGGCGGCAGAGCGGGTGCCCAAAAAGTCTCCCAAAAAGTCCTGGAGGATGGGGCTGAGGACGTCATTGAGCAGGGCTTGAAACGTGGGGGAGAAGAGGGGGCAAAAGAGTTGGTCAAGGGCGGTAGTAAAGTATTGACCCTCTGTCGTCGCGCCGGACTCTGTGACCTCAGCAAGGCCTCCCAGACTGTTCAAGACATTGCCAATTCAGGCGCAGACATCGCCGAAGGTGGCGCACTTGTCACCTTGATGGATGCCGCCGAAGCCCTCGGAGACCTTGCTGCGGTTGTCACCTTCGGCGCTAAACTATTCGGTTGGCTGGGCAGCATTTTCGGCAGCCACCATACCAACAAAAAAGATTTGTCCGTGGCCAATTTTGTCAAATCCATCCATGCCATGCGCGTGACACAACCGCCTCCCACTGCGGGAAATGTCGGTGCTGCCTCTGATAAGGTCACGGCTGCTGGAACACAGAGCGATCACCACTCTGCTGAGCCAACCTCTCCTGCAGACACCACCGCGACATCTACCACTACTGCTGCCACCACACACGGAACTTCCACAACGGAGGCAACAACGACCGCAGCAACAACGGAGACAACAGCCACAGCAAACACGACTATGGCCGGCACCACAACACCCGAGGACACTCAGTTACCGGTAACAGAAGCGGTCATGGATAACAGCACCGCCTATCCATTAACCTTTACCCCTGCGCCGGGCACTAACGCCACCTCACCAGTAACTTTGATTCCTGTGCCGGACACTAACGCGACCACACCAGTAGCGCCGACCACCGAGTCGGGCAATGGCACTTCGATCACTGACACGACAAAACTGGCCATCCGGACTGAACCTCCGGTAATCACCACACCGGCGGATCAAACACGGCAGTCGTCTTCAGAGGCACACCGACAGGAGAGCACTGCTGCATCAACGGAGGAAATGTTCCCCGGCATAACTTCTCTGGCTCAGCAGTTAATTACCGGGGCTAACTACTTTCGAGGCTCGCTAAACCAGACGCTTACGGAGGTCACGCAACGCTCTTTGGCAGAGTTGCGTCAGTTACCTTCCGGCGATCCAAAACTCAGGAGCACCCTGCAACGGCTGAGCCTTGGCCAAACCCTCGAAGGGTTTAACAGCGCCATGTCCCGGACGTTTTCCCTGACCTGGCGCTACGCCCTGACGCAGATGAATTCACACCTTCTGACACAAATTGCACCAGATCTGGAGCACTATGACGATGCGATCAAGGCCACCAAAGCGCTTGTATATGACGCTTTGGGTTCAGCCTTTCAGGCTATGTACCAGTCGGTGACTGATCAGCGCCTCAAGCTGCTGCTCGGGGCAGGTTTTATGGATGAAAGCAAACTGACTCGGGATGAACTCCTGCGACTCAAAGCCTGCATTGATAACGACGGGCAGGAATCGTTCTACCCAGCTAATCTCCTTGGTCTGCTCGGCAGGATCACTAGCGGCAAAAACCTCAGTCTGTTTGAAGATTTTCTTGTCGACCTGATTCAGTTCCTCAAAGGCCGTCGCAATGGACAACAAACTCTTCTGCCACCGTCGTCTGCCCCCGGTTCTGCACAGGAGCAGCAGTTTGTGCAGACCATACCGGAAGACGCTGAAGAGGGTCTGGCAGGCGCTGTCACGGATGGTTTTCTGACGGTTAAAGACAAGCAGTTATTCCAGAAAATCCTCAATGAGGACAAGGACCTGTTTATAGATAATGTTCAACAATTGCATCTGCGGACTGTGGGGCATATTGTCGGTGGAGTGCCGCTTGATGATTCCAGTCCGAACCCACTCTTTAAGCCATCTACCTTTTTGAATATCGTCAAAAACCCCGGCAAATATCGTAATATTTATGCCACTGCCGACCGGAGCCTGACCAGGGCCGACACCACATTGCAAAGCTCTGCTCCTCTGCCATTAGTGGTCGTGCCGCTGAACCTCCAGAGCAAAAGGATCACCAGTCAGTTCGATGTCAAAGTGAAGAACATCACGAGCCACGCACTCAACACTATTCAACGCCTGAACTCAGACCACTCACAGCGGGCAGACCTTGAACAGCGCGTCCTGATCGGTGACACGCTGAACAAACTCAACAGGCAGCTGGGCAGGCGGCTGATTGATAGCTTTGAGAAGATCCTCCAACCCACCACCGCCGGGAGTGCTGAGCTGTCGACACAGGAGAGGAGCACTGGAGATGACCAGCTGATTGCCATTTTCCAAACTATGTTCGCTACTGTGGTGAGCGAGCGCCTGCGGCTGTTTCTTGCTGCCGGCTACCTCGGCGAGGGTAAGTTTAGTCGTGATGAAGTTCTGCAACTGAAGTCCGGCGCCTATGACAAAGAGGGCAAACCGGTATTCATTCCTGTTCAGCTGATCAAAGCGGTCAACGACAATCTGATTACGCGCCAGGAGTATGACCGGTTCGACCAGCTTCTGCTTAAGTTGTCTCACCAGTCAAGTAACAGTATCAAATTGAAAATACTCAGCGAGGGCAACCGGAAAGTAAAAGATAACAGCAAGCTATTGGTCCCGCGCTACGATAGCAGCGAAAGCCGGCAACGGTTGAACACGATTCTCAACAGCGAAAAAGGGTTGTTTATTGACCAGGTCAAGGGGCTGCATCTGCGCGACAATCAACACTTCAATGCCGATATCCCTTTGGATGAAGAGCGTAAGCGCTTGCTGTTTCTGGGCAGCGATCTGCTGGATGCCATAAGATATCCGGATGCATACCGCCTCCAGCTCAATCGTAAAAAAGACCCCGATGCTGAACCTACTCAGGAAACAGAGCCTCGCAGAATGCGTCGGGAGGCAGGCTTGCCATCGGCAACCTCATCGGCAGCGAGGCCAGGAGGCATTCTGGACAGTGTTGTCTTTGGCGTCCTGGGTGGTTTGTTCGCATCAGCCAGGGGGCAGACGACAATGCCGCCTGCTTTGTCCAGCCCGGCTGACGAACATCAGGACGGTGGTTCGGTCTGCCCCCTCAATCGCAGTGCCCATTTGGACAGTACTGGTAATCTGGCCCTGGCGACATTACTGGCAGCGAAATTCAATGACCGACAAGTGACTTTTAGTCCGGTAGAGGTACCGAATTTTAGTGAGCAGGAACTGTTGGCTACGTCACCGGGTATGCGACTTTTAAGCGTCAGTAGTCGTATCGCGATCTTGTTGCAATTGGAGGTCGCAGACTTCGTAAACCATCTTGATGACGGCAAACCCATTGTCAGCAGCTGGGAAATGGATGATTTGGTCAACATGGCCATCTTGCAAGTGATACCTGATACAGCTGCAAAGGTGTCCGAGACCTTTTTGTACGAAGTGCTCAAATCCCCACACATTGGCGTGGCCCATGAGCGCCCGGAGAATATTTTTGCTGCTGACGGCAGCGTGCGGGGCAAACCCGACGGTGACCCGGTCATCTTCCACAACGAGGTGACGGGCCAAACCTCTACCGGCGGTCCCGGCATGAGCCTTGCAAAAGCCATGCTGCATGCCATGGCCCGAGTGCGTCTGGCCAGTTATCAAGATGATGGTCTCCCCGAAACCCTGCACCGCAGGATTGTTCGTCAGGCCGATCATCTGGGCCAGCAACAATTCAGCGGGTCTTGGCAGGCAAGCATCGCAGGGACTCTATCGGCACCTGGCATCGTCGACACTCTTGATGCCCGGATAGCGGCAAGAAACTCGATCGTGCCTGAGGCACAATCCCTTGATCCGGTGATCACCTTCTTGTCCCGGGGGCGATACGATCAGGGCAAAAAGCTGTTCATGCAGCTCTCTGCGCTACAGCAGTTCAATCGTGTGGAAGCGTTGGCCAACGAGCCGGATTACCTGGGACTCGATTACTCGGCTGCGCCACTGGAACAACTGAGGGCTGATATGCTTGCCAGCACAAAGCATGGTCGCAAGATCCCGCGCTGGCAGTTATTACAGTTCAGTCAGCAGGCCTGGCAACTGTTCTCTCACCTCTACGACAGTAAATTTGCAGCACCCACTGAGGCCATCAACCGGATAAAAATGACAAGCACGCTAAGCCGGGGTCTCATCGGTGGTGAAGAAGCCCAACAGCTCAGCAAGCTGTTCGTCAGCCTGCTACCGAGGCGTACCAGCGCCAGCGACTACGTCTCGGTCAGTCTGGCGCATCCGGCACAACAGGCTCACTCTCAGACACTGGTTCAATTGCATCGGTTTGACCCGGTGCAAATTGGCGAGATGATCAGCAGCTATGAAGCACTCAAAAGTTACGCTGAGGAACACTTTGCTGAGGTGTTTGGGGACGCCATCAGCGATCCGGAACTGCGTTGGGAACTGATCATTCTTGTGGCGCAGACCAGCCTGGAGAGGTTACAGGGCGTTCTTTTGGGTTCATGGAAAAATGTGGTCGAACAGACGTTGAAGGAGGAGTACGCGGAGATGTTCCAAGAACATAACGATAACAACGACTTAGAAGTTGAGCTCGATGTTTAATCAGTCAACACCCGTCATGGAAGAAAGACTGGCCGGTGATGCGATTTGAACTGGTCGTACACTGGCCCTTGGCTGCGGGCACTTTTGGGGGACTGTCCTTTTGCCGGTTGGAAAGGTCAGGCATGTTGGTTGGTGGAAACAGTGCGGTAGTTCCGTCTACTGCGGTGTTTTATTCAATCTGTTCGTTCTTGACAGTGGTTTCGATGTGTTGTTGCCACTGTTCACACAGGAGGGTCTGTTATTGGAGATTCGTCTTCGTTGTGCCGGGTGTTTACCCAAAGCACTGTTATTTCAGTTGTTGAGTCGTTGAGGTTAACAAAATGATATCAGGTAATGTTCCATTCAATCCCCAAGCTCTTCTCCAGCCTGCCAGCAATGTCACCAATCTTAATATATCCCGTGCAACATTTTCCTCAAGGTTGGTCAAACATGGATTCAATTTGGATACGGTGAACAGAAGACTCGCTGAGATGGACAAAGATCCGGAACGGGGCAAATTATTTGAGGAGGTTGAAAAAGACGGTGGCAAGGCGTCATTCCAAAAACTCCTGCAAAGGCTGATTAAACTGCGCCCCATTCAGACACAAAACAGTACTGTGTCAGGAGGCAGTGGCTCTCAGTCTGGTGGTGATGAAAAAGTTCCCAGCAGTGTAGTACCCGATGGCAGCAAACCAGTACAACAAGAGACACAAGGGCCAAGACCCATCAGCAGGCCGCTATCCATTGAAAAGGGGTTAATTCCTGACGATTTATCCCTCAATGGGCAGTTTGCCAGGGTAGGAGCAAGGTTTCCGGGATTTCTTCTTGAGTGGGACAACGCCAAGGGAGAGACGATTTACCAGTTTAAGAATCAGCACTCATTAGGACCTTATGGACCAATGGCACTGACTTAAGCGAAACATCCTGTCATAGCAAGGGCTTGCTCAAGAGAAATCGACTATAAAATAGTCAC
>JAQFVO010001405.1 GCA_027942505.1 Endozoicomonas sp.
TGACGATTGAGGCCACTACCAAAAACGGATTGCGGCAGCAGCAACGTTGCTGCCATGGTAAAAGCAGCCAGGCGTGGCGGGAGTGCGCGGGTCGACACCATGGAAAAAAAATAGTTAGCCATAACTATACAGTGCTCAAACTCCGTGATTTTTGCTTAAAACTGTGGAAAAACACCGCATGTTGGCGGTTCGGTATGACCTGCAACAGAAATTGGCGTTGTCAGTTGTCAGTTACCAGTCAATCGGCAGACCAGAGTCTGGGTGTAGGCTCGAAAATGCCGTATTACCCATTTTATCGCACAGGTGCAGGAGGATGTCATGATCCGTTTGTGTGCAATTGACGAGTTGGACGACATGAGCAGCAAGGGGTTTCACAACCAGCGCGGGCATATCTTTGTCGTACGTAAGGGGGAGCAGGTCTATGCCTATGAAAACAACTGTCCCCATTACAGCATTAATCTCGAGTGGCAGCCGGATCAATTCCTTGATGCTGAACATCGTCTGATTCAGTGCGCTAACCACGGCGCCCAGTTTCTCATCGAGACCGGCGAATGTATCGCCGGTCCCTGCGTGGGTGAGTACCTGACTGCGCTGGCTTGCGAAGTGCGAGACGGCGTCGTCTACTTACTCTAACCAGAAGATTGTCGTCAGACAGCTCCAATCAATGCGCTTGATCAATTTTCTGATTTGACCTCTGTGTCAAACTGGTGGGAAAAATTGATCGAGACAAAACATGCATTCAGACGATAACCAACGCCTTTGTTCCGTAATGAACGCCAGTGTTCACGGCCAGATTGAAGCGCTGCAAGCACTGGCAACCCGAATCAACGGGAGCTTCAGCGCAGCCCTGGAACTGCTGGCCGAATGCCGTGGACGAGCTATTATGTTTGGCATGCAGCAGTCTGGCCTGGTTGGGCGGAAGATTGCCGCCACGCTCTACGCCACCGGCCTGTCGACCCACATCCTCGACGCGGCCGACACCTGGGAAGAGAACCTGAGCATGATTGGCCCGGGTGACGTTATCATTATGCTCTCCTACAGCGGCAAAACCGAAGAGTTGCTGCGCCTCTACCCGGCCATCGGCCAGATGGGTAACAAGGTCATTGCCATTACCGGTGACCCCAATGGTCCGGTAGCGTCGCAGGCCGATATTGTGCTTGACGCCAGCGTGGTCGAGAGCCGGGAAAACCGCGAGCAGGCACCAACCACTTACACTACCGTATTGCTGGCCATCGGCGATCTGCTCGCTGAAACACTGATCCGCCGTCGCACATACAGCTCACCTGAAGCGCAGCAAAGTGATCAGAAGATGGTGTGGGTGCGTGACGTGGTGAGCCGTGGCGACCTGGCGGTTGTGACACCCGATTGCAGCCTGCAAGAGGTGATGAAGTCCATGACCAGTCACCGCACCAGCCTGTGCCTGGTGATGGAGAGTGACTTGCTGTGTGGTATTATCGCGGACGGTGATTTACGCCGCAGCCTGACCGGGACCGAGAGCCTGCAAGGCATCACCGCAAGAAACATCATGAACGGTGCGCCTGTGTGTGTGCAGGAAAATATCAGTGCTGAAGAGGCCCGACTGGTAATGCAGGAACAGGGCATCAACACTGTGATCGTCAAAGACCGGGATCTGAAAGTGGTTGGGCTGCTCTCCAGTGACACTTTCGAACCGGCTAAAGAACCTGGACTTGATGGATAAAATTGATCGCAGTCTGCTCAAGCAGTTACAAAAAGACGCCACGCTCTCTGTGGCGCAACTGGCCGAAACCGTCAACCTGTCGCCTACGCCGTGCTGGCGGCGTATCAAACGCCTGGAGGAACAGGGTTACATCACCGACCGTGTGGCGCTGGTTAATCCGGCCAAGGTGGGGCTTGGTGTGTCGGTTTTCGTCCATATCAAAACCCGCTTTCACAACAGTAAGTGGCTGGAGTCGTTTGGTGAGGTGGTCAGCGGCTATCCCGAGATTGCCGAGTGCTATCGCATGAGCGGTGAATACGACTATCTGCTGCGGGTGGTCGTGAAGGATATCCAGTCCTTTGACCGTTTTTACAAAGAGCTGGTGAACAAGGTTGACGGGCTGACTGACGTTACTTCCAGCCTGGCCATGGAGCAGATGAAATATACGACGGCTTTACCATTGTAGGTCTGTCTGGTGCTACCAGTTTCTGCTTCGGATCAGTGCCTGAGGGGGTGAAATCTCCCCACCCTGCCGCTGCCACGTTTGCCCGTGGCCGTAAGGTCACGGTGGGAGATACTGAGGTGAATCGGGCTTTCCGCTTCAAGGCGGACATGCACTCCAGCACCTGCCAGGAGCTCCCTGGGTTGGTATTATCGGCTCGGGACGTATGGTGACTGGCGCACAGGCCAGGGAGATTTCAACGGCATTATATCGATAATCAGCGCTATGTCTGCAAAAATTTTCGCCCGGCCCTGACCGCAAAGAGACCTGGCAGATTGCCAGCTCAACGTTTGACGGCCAGCAATGCCTGGTCCAGTTTACCGAGCAACTGGTCAATGTGTTCCTGAGTATCGAGCTTCTCATCCTCGCTCTGCCGGCGGCTCTGCATCAGCTCGTAACTGATGTTCAGCGCGGCCATCACTGCGATGCGTTCTATACCGACGACTTTGCCCGAAGAGCGGATCTCCTGCATCTTGTCGTTCAGAAAGCGGGCAGCACCGTGCAGTGCATCCTGGTTATCTTTGGGGCAGATGACACGGTACTCCTTGTCCAGTATATAAACAGAGGTGACTGGTGACTTATCCGTCATGACTCATGCTCCAAAGACCTAAGACGTTCAATGACTGTCTCTAACTTGCTGCGAATTAAATCATTTTTTTCCATCAACTTTGCTTTTTCAGCTCTCCATGACTGTTCCTGGCGTCGCAGCTGCTGGTTTTCCATGGTCAACTTCCGGCAAAGGGCAACCAGATTGTGCATCTTCTGGTCAAGGGCGATGAAATCAGATTCCTTCATAACTTCCCTGAGTGCTCAGACATTAGGGGTTACTATAGCCTCTGGTGAAATTCAGAACAATGGCTTAACCGTTGACGG
>JAQFVO010001410.1 GCA_027942505.1 Endozoicomonas sp.
TCTTCATTCATGGTTATCGCAGATGAGACTGCCTGGTTTTTTGCCATGGATGCGTCTGGAGCCTGGGGCAAACTGCATGAATTTTCCTGTTATGAGGATCTTCCTCCCAAAATCAGCCCTGAGGGCGACACGGTCGTTTGCCTCTTCGAGCATGACCGGCCAATTGAAATCTGGACTCGCACCCCCCCGGATCGATGGATAAAACAGCAGTTTTCCATTTATGCCTATCGGGCAGAGTTCAGTCCGGATGGATCCCTGTTGGCACTTGCCAACACCCGTGACTCACTGACTCTGCTTGGGCGGACTGAAAAGGGCGAGTGGCAGAAAAAGGCTGAGCAGTGCATTGGAGATTTTATTGTGGGTTTGTCGTTCAGTCCCTGCGGCCGTTCAATCAGGGTTGATTATGAAAAGTGGGATGAGGTGACTGTCTCTTTCTGGCAGATCGAGCCACAGGCCCCCAGAGAGTAGATTGAAAAGCGGTTTCGGGTTGCGGGAAATTCCGGGTGCGTTGACGCCTTCGTCCATAGGGCGTCCCCTACAAAATATCGTCTGATCAAGACAGGTCATTAGTTGACAGTGTATTTGCCTTCAGAGTCACCGGGCCGGCTGTAGCAGTGAGCTACGTAAGCCCCACCGGCCACTAACGCACAGGCCGCCACCGCTCCCAGGACGATACCGGCCACTGCTCCGCCACTGAGGCCGCCGGCCAACGTGGGAGCGATGGTCATAGAGGGGTAGGACGGGACAGCGGGTAGCAAGGGGGGAGCAGAAACGTTCAACGGCCTGGTCCAGCAAACACCGAACTGTCTGACCTGTTGAGGATTTAAAAAATCCGGCGGCAAAGGATGAGAGTGGTTGATGTTCCTGAGCGCCTGCTGGATGTCCATAAGCAGACGGTTATTGGGTTTGCAGTCCTTTGTCACCAAGCCCGGGGCAGCGTACTTGCATAAATCATCCAGTGAGTTATCACAACCAAACGGGGTATTCGGTACCGTTTTGTTATTAATCCGGACATTGCAACGATCTATGCAACTTACCCATTGAACCGAGTTGATACTGGGATCGTTCATTGTGCAGTCTATTGCCCGGACGTGATTAACAGTACCACGGAAATTTTTTCCAGCTCCGACACCGATTGACGAATGGTTGGCCCAAATCCTGGAAGATAGTGCTGTGGTAATAACAACGGTTCCTCTTGCTTCAACATAACCAACCCCAATGCCTACTGATGAACCAGAACCTGAGGTTATTAACTCACAGTTTACAGATGTGGTGTTTTCGATGTATCCGCGCTTGGAACCCCCCGGTTTCCCCAAGCCAATACCGGCTTTTGTCCGAGCCCTTAAGGTTAATATCTTTGAGTCCACCCCCGTGGTATTACTGATGGTTCCACCTTCAAGTTCTCCAGCTCCAATACCAGCCTTGATGAATTTTGCAGAGTCTTGTGCTTCCACCGTGGAGTTGACAGATGTCGTGTTACTGAGGGTACTTGAGCGGTCAATCTCTTCTGCCCCGATATCAGGACTGTCATCGCTTTCTGGTGTTATGCTGCTACTTGAGTCCCCAATGTATCCTGCCCCAATACCAGCACTGGCATCGCTTTTGACCTTGCTGCTAACCGCAGCAACCCTTGCAACAGTCCCGGGCTCGACTCTACCTGCACCTATAGCCGTTCCATTTGCGTTAACCCCTTCAACGCTGCAATGTACTGCAATAGTGTCGAGAACTTCTGCACTTCTGACCGTTCCCGCACCGATAGCAGCCGTTCCAGTTGCATCAACCGATCCACCTGCGATCTTGACGTGGCAGTATGCCCCCGTGGTTTTGACAACGCCCCCTCCCTCGACATATCCCGCCCCGATCCCGGCTGCACCCTCCTTCAGCACCTCAACCCTGCTATGAGCTGCCACGGTATGGTCAACGGTGCCATTTATTACATGCCCGGCCCCAATACCAGCGTCTGTACCTTTACCGGAGACCGACACTTTGCAACTCAATGCCCCGGTGCCCACAGCCGAACTGCTGTTACCCTCAAGTTTTCCGGCCGAGATACCGGCGTGAGCCCTGGCCCCGGAGGTCGTGACTGTGCCGTTAACAACCGTCATGTTGGTCACGACCCCCCTTACATAGCCACCACCAATACCCGCGAATTTTTCTTCACCGCTGGTAGCGACATAAGCATCTTTAACCTGGATATTACTGGCCAGAGCATTGTCCAGAATTTCACAGGCAACGACACCCGTCGTCTCAGTGCTCCTGATGTTGGCCCCGGTGAACCGGAGACTGTCAACATGGCCGCCATCTTTCATGGTATGCACCAGGCAGTGCCGGAGATTATCGATGGTATGGCACTGGCCATCGTACTGGCCGGTAAACGGGTGGGACCGGTTGCCAATGGATTGAGACAACCCACTGCCATCAATATCTGAACTCTGTCGATAGCTACCGTTCAGAGGATAGTTCGGATCACGACCGATTTTGCCCAGTGTTTCGGCATCGGCCACCTCGATAGACGACTGCGCTGCAGTGGTGGCCAGGCAGGACATCGCCCCCAGCGCCACGGCCGCTTTCGGCAGCTGACCGGCTCCCATTGCCGCGACGGAGGTCTTATCTGCCTGCTGTGGTCCATCCGCCGGTACTTTTGCCTTCTCTTTACCGTTTTTGCCCGGGCGATCTGTCGGCTCCTCCTTTGATGCCGAATTGCTCATGGCAGTCCACTGATCCCAGGCAAGCCGAAGCACGGGTGCAGCACTGAAGGCACTGCCCAGGAAGTTGCTGATCTCCTCCGGCAGTCCGGCACAGGGCGACACCAACCGGGCCACCAGCTCGACACCCTGGAAAAGATCACCATCTGCGTCGGAACCGAGGGTGAAAGCCGGGCCATTAACCGACTTCTGTTGTGTATCGACTGGCAGATAACCGGGGTTCAATGACTGGAGAAATGGCACCACACCGGAACGGATAGCCACGCCCAACCCTGTCCACCGCCCCTCAGAGGGTGGACTGTAGGCCGGTTTCGGGTTGAGGGGATCCCCCAGCGCGGATGTGTACGGGGTAGACTGCGCCAACAAAGTTGTCACCTCCTCAAAATCCCTATTATTTATGCTGCCCCCTTCGTCCATATTGGGTTCATAAAAAGTGAGTTCACACGTCACAAGAAGTCGCAGTGAGCAACGCCAGTATCAAATGTTTACTCAGCGATGACTTTCGAGGTGAGGAGGATAGACAAAGCCACGACGGGGTTAAGAATGATTTGGATTAGTCATGGCAATTTATATTGGGAGAGAAGAACAGGGAAAGAATAGAACACTCATAATTTTCTCAACGAGAAAAGAAGAACACCCATAAATTTCTCAACAGGAAAAAGCAGGTGTCCTTTTTTTGCTTTTTTTGCCTTTTTTGTTTAAAAAAATTAGTTCACGTGTGACAACTTTCTTTTTTTGCAGAAAACTGCCTGCACATTCGTTTTATGCAAACTCTAAAGTTGAGCTACGATATATTCCATAATAAATCATCCAGTCACCCGACAAAAATCACTAATATAATATTGCAGGCGCCCAAATGAATTCAGCCGGACAATCCACCAGTCAAGCAGTCAGCCCCTCATTTCCCACAAGTTGGCAGAAACCAGAAAAACAACCCAACACCAATGCACACCTTGACAACCACTCTGTGGCATCACATTCAGTGAGTATCCCCCTCTTAAGTGGCCACCTGACACCTGCTGAACCGACCTCCCCCTCACTATCCAGCTATGTAACATCCCAATGCGCATCAGTTGCCGGATGGATGATTGAAAACCGACTTGGCCTATCCAGACTGGTAGGTTGCCGCCTTATTTCAGCTCAATACCGCTACCTCTTTTCCGCTAAGGCCCACTTCCCCGCAACGAGTCAGGCGATTATAGATTCTGCCTGTGACGCCACCCATGAGGATGGTTTCAGAACAGAAAAAATCGCCCTCTCCCATGACACCACAACCCTTAGCGGAGTCATTTGCTACCCCGCAGGGCAACAGTCCACACCATCGTCAGACCTGATCATTTACAACAATATGAATGGTACAACCATCTCAAACTTCTTTGACAAAGACAGGCTTGCCACCACATCCCATGAACTGTCTGATGGTGAACCCACAGAAACACCGGGCAATATTCAGCGGATTCTGGGCTGCCCTGTTCTTCTTTACGATTACACCGGCACCGGAATCAACAAAAGGGCAGGACTTTCACGCTATGCTCCTGCGGCCACCGGCGAAACCGTAATCAAGGATGCCATGGCAGTCCTGCACACGGCACTGAACCAACCCGGTATTGACAACATCACACTGATAGGAAGTTCATTGGGTGGCGGCGTTGCCACAGTTGCCCTGGAACGATATCTCAGTAATCTGGGTGAAGATGAGGCAATACGAACCAAAAAACGCCTTACACTGGTTAACCATGACTCGTACAGCACCACTTCAAGAGTCGTTATTCCACAATTTCCCAAATTTGCCGACACCCTGGGTTGGTTGTGCGGTGCTCATATTGATGCAGCCACTCCTATGAAACAGTTGGTGGACCACCACAAGGTGAACACAATTATTCTCTCACGGGAAAGCGACCATACGATTCGCAAGGGATCCCGGATGTACGAAATGTTTGCCAATGCTTCGGCACAAGAGAGCCATTTATCGTGGTACCATAGTAACCTTCCCGGACACTCAGGCCTTTCTGAAGACCAGGCGGCTTTCCTTAAAAGAAAAATGTGTGCCAGCGCTGAAAAAGAATCAAACGCATAAGTGCACAATCTCTTTTATACAATTCCCTGCGGCAAGACTATCGGCTCTTGTGCCCGAGTGATACACAGGGGAACTATCTTTTGATGTTTCGATCAGAAAATGCATAACAGTAATTGTCGGAACAACCCGCATGCTATCAGCGGCACAAAAGACTGCCGATGTGCCAACCAGCCCGGGTACTGAAGGCTCCCGGGACCAAGTATCTTCACATCAGACGGATTCACCCGCGTCATGGTCGCACAGGCATATCACTGGATTACCCACGGAGGTACTATCGCACATTTTCAGCTGCCTTGACTGTGACGACATTGTCCAGGTAAATGACACCTGCCAACTATTTCGCACAGTGGTACAGGCAAGGCACACGGAAGCTTTTTTTTACCGCCAGTTACCACAGGCGTTCAGGAAACAGTTCCCACTGTCAGGGGCATGGCTGAATCAGATGGTGAAAGACGGCCTGTATCCGTTCACCACCAAGCTCTCTACCAAGGAGAGCGAATTCTTGAACGCAGAGCAACGGGCTGCTGTATTGTGTTTTGATACCCTGGGAAAAATGATGTCTGCTCCCAGGTATCGCCCCCTGGAAGTTATTACCGACACAGCCGCAGATCGTAAAACTTGCGTTCTTTATGCCTCGGCCAGTAGCGATCTTTTGATTTATTTACCCCATCACGACAAGGTGTCGCTGTTAGGTCAGAACAACTCGGGTGCGTGGTCGGCACAAAGAATAGGACAGAGAACAGGACAGGCCCGACGCGGGGATCAACCGCTGCCTCTTGCAGAATATTTCGAAGGGAGTTTTAGCACCAATGGACGTTATTTGTCCGTTTTTCGTTTTAGCGACCCGATTCACATCTACAAGCGTGATAGTGACACCTGGCAGTTGGTCAACCGACAGCGGGTCGAGACGGCGGACTGGTTTAAGGTCAGTCCGTCAGGGAAATATCTGGTTGTTCCTACCAGATCCGAGGGTATTGAGAGCATCAGGCGTTTCGATGATCAGGAATGTTGGAATCCCATGCCGCTGGCAGAGGGTATCAGGATTAATACCCGTATCAGATGGGTCGAATTTTCCTCTTCGGAACAGCACCTGGCCAATTATTCTGCGAAACACTGCGAAGCGTATCAGGAATTCCGGGAAAAGCATCCTCTTCGTGATTGGTCGAACGCATGGAATGATTCTTGTGTCACGTAAGAAAAGCGAGATTCAATCACGCGACCAAGAAGTAATGTTATACAACCGCGAAAGTTTCGCGAATCTATTGCACTAGACTTTGCGAACTGACGCAACAAAATTCGAGCAAAAAATTGATAAGTTTACCATGAACGGTAAAAACTTTGTTAAGAAACGAGATCACCAAACATTTGCATATTTATAAAGCATTATAAATTTGATTTTGTTCAAAAGAATTTCCACAGACCCACTACGTAAATGCCCCATTGTCTCTTGAAGATATATTACAACTCATTTCTAAT
>JAQFVO010001412.1 GCA_027942505.1 Endozoicomonas sp.
CGAGTCCGTTCGCAGGGTGCGGCCAATGGTTTGAATTCAACCTCATAATACCCCTGGCAAAGGCGTCGGCACTGGGCAAAATAGACCGGATATTGCGTCAGCCAGGCTAACTTTTCAGCTCCCACGTAAAATGGGGCGTCCCTGTTCAAATAAGTGACCCAGTGGCAACTCTCCCCGTCGACCGGTTTCTGATCGGCCAGCATGACAAAAATCCGAACATCTTTGCCGCGCTTGAGCAGGTCTCTGCCAGCTCTCCTGATCGGAATGGGGCGGGAATTGAAGCGGCTGCGAACCTCCTGCATAAATCCGTCCCAGCCTTTGTGATGCAGAGGCTTGAAGACCGGATCAACGGCAATGCCCAGTTGCAGCGAAACACCGTGCAACATCCACTCCCAGTTACCTTGATGGATGCACAGGACAATTACTGGCCCGGTGTTGCCCTGCCTTAACTGTTCGCTGCCGACAATACGGCACCGCTGTATAAACTCTTCACGACTCATGTCGTGTGCCTTGATAACCTCGAGAAAAAAATCGGCAAAACGTCGGTAAAACACCTTGACCAGCAATCGCACCTGCTGCTCATCTTTGTCAGGAAAGGCCTGTCTGATATTGTCGCAAACAACCTCCTTGCGATAACCGATCAGATAATAAACGACAATGTATAGTAATTTGCTCAGGCGGTAGAGTAGAAAAAATGGCATCAGCGATATCAGTCGAACAACAAACATACTCAGGTTCGCCAGGTGGTGAAGGGATGTGATGCTACCAGATACCGGTGAAAAACCCGGGCCCGCTGGCAGTAAAATGCTCATTTCCATAGAATGAACCCGCCAACCATCAGAGATCGGGTTCATGGAGTCACTTAAGGTACAGTTCCATCAACAGCTGAGCGCATCTGGCATCCCTGCCGTTATCCAGCAGGGGGTTTTGGCTCACTGGCAACAGTTTGCCGACAGGCATCCGGCGTATACTGATCAGCCGGTAAAGGCTGAGGCAGTGGATCAGCTGATTCGTTGCTGGGCTGGCAGTGACTTTGTTGCCGAGCAATGTCTCAACCACCCTCAGTGGCTGACCTCGCTCCTGGCAAACCACGAGCATCTGGCCATATTAGCCGACAACCATGTTGAGCGCCTGCGCGATGCCCTTGCCGCCGTCGACGGCGAACAGGCGCTGATGCTCGCCCTGCGCCGCCATCGCAACCAGGAGATGGTGCGCATTATCTGGCTTGATCTCAACCGCCGGGTCACCATGCCTGAAACCACGGCAGACCTCTCGGCCCTGGCCGATGCCTGCATTGATGCGGCTCTGAACTGGCTCTACCGGGATTGCTGCCAAACGCTGGGCACGCCCCACGGCACTAACACTCCCGATGAGGCGCCCTGGCCTCAGCAGATGGTGGTGCTGGGCATGGGCAAACTGGGAGCGGGTGATCTTAACCTGTCGTCGGACATCGACCTGATCCTGGCCTACCCCTGCCAGGGGGAGACCCTGGGCAGCAAGAAGGTGCTGACCTGTCAGGAATTTTTTCTGCGCCTCGGACAGCGGCTGATCCGCGTGCTGGACAGCCAGAATGCGGATGGTTTTGTCTTCCGGGTTGATATGCGCCTGAGGCCTTATGGCAACAGCGGTGCCCTGGCTATGAGTTTTGCCGCCATGGAGCAGTACTACCAGGATCAGGGGCGCGACTGGGAGCGTTACGCCATGCTTAAAGCTAGGGTGGTGGCCGGTGATATCGCCCGCGGCCAGCAACTGCTCAGTCAATTGCGGCCTTTTGTTTACCGCCGTTATATCGACTTTGGCTCCATCATCGCCCTGCGCGAGATGAAGCAGCTGATCCAGCGGGAAGTGAAGCGCAAAGGTATGGCCAGCAACATCAAGCTCGGCTCGGGCGGGATTCGGGAGATTGAGTTTATTGTCCAGTCCTTCCAGTTAATTCGTGGTGGCCGTGATCGCAGCCTGCAAGGCCGTAACCTGCTGAGCATGCTGACCACCCTGCAAGCGAAGAGTTACTTTACACCCACTCAGGCCCAACAGTTACGTGAGGCGTATATTTTCCTGCGCAATCTGGAACACGCCATGCAGGCCATTGCCGACCGACAGACGCAGGATCTCCCCAAAGATCCGGTTATTCAGGCCAGAGTTGCCTTTAGCATGAACTGTGAAGACTGGCCTGCCCTGCTGAAAATGCTGGAACAGCAGCGACAGTGTGTGGCCAGACACTTTGATGACGTGATTGCCGACCCGGAGAAAACGGATGACGACGCCGGTGATCAATGGCAAGGACTCTGGCTGGGCCAGCTCAGTGACAACGAAGCCGTACAGCTGATGAGCAGTGAGGGCTTTGTCAACGCAGAGTCCTCCTGGCAACGGCTGGTTGCTTTGCAAGAAGGCAAGGCCATTACCCGCATCCGCCGTCAGAGCCGCGACCGGCTGGATAGATTCATGCCACTGCTGCTCTGTGTTGCCGCCCACTCCAGCGAACCGGACACATTCCTGGAGCGCATTTTGCCGCTGGTTGAGGCCGTGCTGCGCCGCACCGCTTACCTGGTCTTGCTGATAGAAAACCCGGCAGCCCTGGAACATCTGGGCAAGTTGTGCATTGCCAGCCCCTGGATTGCCCAGCAGATAGCTCGCTTCCCAGCACTGCTGGATGAATTTCTGGTTCCTGGTGATCTGTATAATCCCCCGGAAAAAGAGGTACTGGCCGACGAGCTGCGTCAGCAGCTGGCCCACATCCCTGAGGATGACCTTGAAAATCAGATGGAGACGCTGCGTCATTTCAAGATGGCCCACGTCTTGCGGGTGGCAGCGGCCCAGGCGTCATGCACGCTGCCACTGATGAAAGAGAGTGACTACCTGACCTGGATTGCTGAAGTCATCCTCGAGGCAGTGCTGGCCATTGCCTGGCGCGGCCTGACGGCAAAATATGGTATGCCCACGGATGCGCACGGGCAGCTGTGTGATCCGGGGTTTATTATCGTCGGCTACGGCAAGCTTGGTGGCATTGAACTTGGTCCCGGTTCCGATCTGGACCTGGTCTTTCTCCATAACGGCGGCACCAACAAAGAGACCACCGGCCCCCGGGTGATCGACAGCCCGACATTCTATACCCGTCTGGGCCAGAGGATTATCCATATTCTGACCACTCAAACCGCAACCGGCATCCTCTACGAGACGGACACGCGACTGCGTCCATCGGGTAGCAAAGGGTTACTGGTAAACTCCTTTACCCACTTTGAGAAGTACCAGGAGGAAGAAGCCTGGACCTGGGAGCATCAGGCGTTGGTCAGAGCCAGGGTCATTGCCGGTGATCCGGCACTGGCCGTGCGGTTTGACCAGGTACGTCGTGATATTCTGGGCCAGCGGCGTGATCAGACAACACTGCGCACATCCGTGGTGGATATGCGCCAGAAAATGCGTGACCACCTGGGCACAAAATCGTCCGGTTCCGGATTTCACATGAAGCATGACCCGGGGGGTATCATTGATATTGAGTTTTTGATGCAGTTTGCCGTTTTGCGCTATGCCCACCAGCATCCTGCCTTGATGCAGTGGACGGACAACATACGCATCTCCGAGGAACTGGAGTCTGCAGGACTATTCAGCAAAGAAGACGCACACCAACTGCGTGAGGCCTATAAAACGTTTCGTCTGTGCATCCACCAAAAAGCGTTGCAAAATGAGGAGCCAGTAGCAGAAGAAGCCGTTGCTCAAGGCCTGCGCCAGAATGTAATGGCCATCTGGGCAGGCTGTATGGGAGGGGAGTCATGAGGGAATGCAGATGATTTCATGCACTCGCTACGACGGGTTCAGCACAGCCGCAATTCACTGCCCGCCTGTTTCGTCAGATCGTTCCCGAGGCCGGGGATCCACAGTGATTTTCAGGAGCAAATCAGGCCCAGCCATGAAGTTGTCAAGGTCTTTATGCATGATAAAAAACGGGTTGCCGCTGGGAATATTTTGAGGACCAGTTGGCCTCAAAAAACTTGAGCTTTTTGGGTCTGGTTTAAACTGGTGTTGCATCAGTTCCTGACCTTCAGAACCAATCACCGACATAGTAACTTTTAAATGATTGAATGGCCAAACAAGATATTTATCGAAATCTGTTTGCATGATGGACAGATACAAACTGACAGCTTCATTGATAGCACCATTGTGATCACCATTGGGGAAGATCACCGCACTCACCTTGTAGCCTGCTGTCGTGTAAAACGAATTAGACGAAAATGAAGAAGAAAACCCGTTCTTGGCCACCGCAATGTCATCTCTGAAGTTTTCAAGCTTCCAGCGAATTGTGCCAGTATTGTGGGGGCTGAACTGTCGCTCCTGTGCACTCGGCAAGCACTGTGCCACAATCTTCTGAAGGTGTTTATTTTGCTCGACCAAGGCAGCATATTGTTGTTTCAAATCGACGATCTTCTTTTCAAGGTCTTCGATCTTTTTATTGCTATCCTCGACGCCTTTTTTGTTGTCCTCGGCACTTTTTATGTTACCCCCAATACCCTTTTCAATCTCCTCAATACGCTTGGTCAGCTCCGACAAAGTAATCTTGGGGGGCGCAAACAGAGGTGTTTGCTCTTTTTGAGTTAGGGCACCAGGTGAAGTGGGAGACGGGTCAAGAGTACCAAAAACACCAAAACGCCCTGTTGGGGCTGCTTTTTCTTCACAAGCAGCAAGATTTGGATAGAGGTTGCTGGCAGCTGCATCCTCTGGCCTGGTCTGCCCAAAAAAAGGCATGTGAGGTCGCTTATTATTGGGAAGAGACCGCGGCAGGTGCTCATTATAGTGATGTCGGGGCAATTCACTTAACAGAACCCTCTTGCCGCACTCATGGCCATCTTCATCATGTGCACAAACCACCTCATTCGTCTGAGCGATTTTTGTCAACTCAGAATCTTCCGGATGGAAGTCGACGCTTCTGGGGTCGTCACGTCGGATGCACTGAGAGTCAGCAATAAGGCGGATCTCAACGTCTTCAGGGGTCACATCCAGAATGCGCCTCGAGACACGGGACCAGGGCTGCAACGGTTTGGCCTCGACAATATGAGATCTATCTCCCGAACACTGACTACACACAAACTTTTCGATACCCAAATTGGGACTGCAGTGAAACCTAGCACCACTGGTTGTTGTGTAAGGTTTACCAGTCTCTGCTCCAGCTGACGTGACATTAACGGTTTGAGCTGAGGAGGGTGACCCGAAGGTCATGGCAGGGGGATAAAGAATAGGGTAAGACATCGTTCATG
>JAQFVO010001421.1 GCA_027942505.1 Endozoicomonas sp.
GCCACCTTGTCGGCCGCCACTGGAAAATTCCAGAAAGTCAGCCTTATGCTGCCGTCCTTGTCTATGGGCAGCAGAGAAATAATTGTGATCGAAATCAGGGCGGCAGTCAGGGCCGCCTTACTGATTGGCAAGTAATGCCGGAGGATTAATGCTTCCATCGGGCGGATGTCGTCGTTCCTGTGCGTCTGGTGCTGTTCGGTTTATTATCGGTACGGCTGCTGCCCAGTGAAGCAGGGACTTGCAGCTCACGCCAACAGCCGGGCTCCAGGGCATCAATTCTCCACGGCCCGATCTGACAACGAATCAACCTCAATGTTGGGTAACCAATGGCTGCGGTCATTCTTCTGACCTGCCGATTTCTGCCTTCGGTGATCGTCAACTCCAACCAGGAGTCGGGCACCGACTGGCGCACCCGAATGGGTGGCGTCCTTGGCCACACTGGCGGCGGAGCAATCATTCTTACGCTGGCTGATAAAGTTGGCCCATCGTTCAGAACTATTCCGGTGCGCAGATGGTCTAAAGTCTGTTCGTCGGGAATTCCCTCCACCTGAACCCAGTAGGTTTTTGGCATTTTGTGCCGTGGCGAGGCAATCCGGTTTTGCAGCTGGCCGTCATCGGTGAGCAGCAGTAACCCCTCACTGTCCCGGTCCAGCCTGCCGGCAGGGTAGATGCCGGGAATTTCCATAAAATCTTTCAGCGTCTGTCGACCGGCCTGATCCGTGAACTGAGTCAACACCCCGTAGGGTTTATTGAACAGAAGTAATCGGCTCTTACGGGTTGGGCGTAGAACTCTGGCCTGCATGAATGATCACTGTTGAAAAAGAACCGGATTATACAGGCAGGAGGTTCTGTCGACCAGACTGTGGCTAACCCATACTAAAGGCAACTAACGTGACCACACCTCCGGCAAGCAGCGAACCGATTGAACAGCAGAGTACCGATTTGAAGGCAATTTTTAGACTGATTGCTCCCATTGTGCTGGGAGTTATCCTGTGGCTACTGCCAGCCCCCGAAGGCCTCGACAGCCAGGGCTGGCACATGCTGGTGATTTTTTTCAGCACATTGCTGGGGGTTATGGTTTCTCCCCTGCCGATGTCTGCCGTCACGCTGATGGGTGTCGCCGCCCTCTGCCTGACCAAAACACTGACACTCAAACAGGCACTGGCCGGCTACGGTGACCCGGTAACGTGGTTGGTGGTAATGGCATTCTTTATTTCCCACGGGTTTATCAAAACCGGCCTGGGTTTGCGCATCGCCTACGGGTTTATGCGCCTGCTGGGAAAAAAGACCCTGACCCTGGGCTACGGCCTTACCCTGACCGACACCCTGCTGGCCCCTGCCATGCCCAGCACCACAGCCAGGGCTGGTGCCGTAGTCTTTCCAATCATGCAGTCAATCGCGACGATTTATGACAGCAAACCCGGTGCCACGGCCAAGCGGATGGGCGCCTATCTGATCATGGTTGTCTTCCATGCTAACGCCATCACCAGCACCATGTTTCTCACGGGCATGGCCGGCAATCCACTGGTGGTGAAACTGGCTGCCACCCAGGGGGTCGAGCTGAGCTGGCTCAGCTGGGCACTGGGCGCACTGCTGCCAGGGCTGGTCTGCCTGATTCTGATGCCACTATGCCTGTACTGGTTAATTTCGCCGGAGTTAAAAGAGACGCCCAGGGCCGTCAGCATGGCCAAAAAAGAGCTGCAACGTCTGGGTCCTCTGAGCAAGGATGAGTGGATTATGATGGGAACCTTTCTGTCACTGCTGGTGCTATGGATATTTGGCCAGCAGCTGGGTTTTCCCTCAACCCTGGTGGCGATGGTCGGGGTGTGCATCCTGCTGTTGAGTGGCGTACTCGACTGGGATGATTTGCGGGGCAATAAAGGCGCCTGGGATACCATGATCTGGTTTGGCGCTTTTATTACCATGGCGCACTATCTCAGTGCCTACGGCGTTGTCGGCTACGTCAGTGAACAGGTCGGTATACTGTTTGGTGACTTGCCTGCGGGAGTGACCATGGTCGCCATCTGTACGCTCTATTACTTCTTTCACTACTTCTTTGCCGCATCCACAGCGCAGATCAGCGCCATGTACGCCAGCTTCCTGCTGATTATGCTCAGTGCCGGCGTGCCACCGATGGGTGGCGCCCTGATGCTGGCCTATACCAGCAATATTTGTGCCGTCATCACCCACTACGGCAATGGCCCTGCACCGATTCTCTTCGGCGCAGGCTACGTGCCTTTGCTGTCATGGTGGAAAAACGGTCTGCTGATGACCCCGGTTTACCTGATTGTGTGGCTCGGTCTGGGCAGTGCCTGGATGAGCTGGCTTGGTTATTTTTAATCGCTGTCTCCAAAGCCTCGGCACACGCAGAGGCTTTGGAGACCTCCACCTGGCGTTTTCCTGAGCACAAGTAACTAAAGAACCAGTTCAATCACAAACGTTTTAAGCAAAAAGCCAAGAACACCCAGCCCTAACGTCGCAAAGAGCACAAACATTCCCCACTTTCCCGCCCGGGACTTCCTGCCCAGGTCAAAGACGATTCCAGCCATAAACAACATCAGCCCACCAATTAAAACCGGCAGTACCAATGCTTCAAATTTTTCAATATCCATAAGATCTTCCTGTACCTGCGCTTCATTGTAAGTATTTCCCCGCAACCCCGCCAAGGACATTGCTCTACAAAGATCACAATTCAGTCCGATATAAAAATCCAGAGAGTTTCGCAAGGTTCCGGAGGGAGTGTTATGGCGGTCAAACTCAAACTGGTGGACATCACCAAACTGCAAAAAGCCACTTTTCTCGTGTCGCAAGAGACCAAAAAGGCCGTTGCCGACGCTAAGGTAATGCTGGATAGGCAGGAAGAGTTTCTCAAAAACGGCGGTATGGATAGAGAAAAGCTACGGGCTTTTATCAACAGCGACCGGTGGACTAACCAACAAAAACAAAAAGCCCGGGAAGAGCTACTGCGCTTTCATAGCGAGCTAAAAAGCAATATGGCCGAGGCAGCCAACGCGAAGCGTAAGGAATTAAACTTCGCCAGCCGTCTACTGGAGCAGGGAAAAACCAAGGCCAGTACCACACGAAAAAAACGTTCAGGATTTGTCTAAAAACCGGCGCAATGATCCGGTCAGGTTACCGTCGATGATGCTGTAGAAACAGGTGCCTTTTAAACAACAACCACTGTTTTTCAGGAATACAGCATGAATCCGGTTAATGGAGTAGTAACAGACAGCAAAGTCAATACGCTTAATCCAGCAGAAATGAGTAAACAGGATTTCATTTCCGCCGTCTATCTTGAACGCGGTGAAATGCTGGACTCAGAAGTACGTCGGATCATCGGTGAAATTGATAAAAGCAACCAGTATGTCGATGCCATCAACGGCCTCCTCGGCAAGGCCAATCTGGCAGAGTACGGCGATAACTACTATTCCAGCGCCACATGGCAGGTTAATGGCAACTCGGTAGTACTCGATAACGGCTACGGCCTGAATGTGCAGCCCGATGGTAATGGCGGCTCAATGATGACCCTCATGGATGCTGAAGGTAATCAGCTGATTTACCAGAACCAGACTCTGATTCCGGTGCCCGCTGGCACCACCGTCGACGCCCTGGAATCCGGCATTCCGGTAATGAATGACATGTCCTTCATGCTGGACGATGGAACGAAAATAACCCTGGTAACTACCTCCCCGGACGACGCCTTCGACCAGACAAACCTGTCAGGCGGTCTGGCCAATATTCAGTCCGTCGTCATTTCCCGGGACAATCAGAGCTTAAGCATTGACAAGCTCAATACAGCATCCCCAACATTCTATAGCCCCACTGTTGAGACCCCAACCAACACGGGTGAACCAGAGGTGGTCCCTGTCAAAACGGAAACAATAAGTATTCCGTCACACACGCTCAGATATATGTTCGATGATGAAGGTTCTTGGCAAGATTATGATTTTATTGATAACGGATTAGTCAGCAGATTTAAGTCAACCTGGTTGAATGTGCTAGAAAACAAATCACCAGCAGAACAAGAAGCCATGATGAAAAAACTTCGTGAAGAAGG
>JAQFVO010001423.1 GCA_027942505.1 Endozoicomonas sp.
GCCACGGCTTCACAGGCTACCTGTAACTGGGGAACCCAGCACGAGGTCAGGTTACAGGCCATTTTGACCTTGCCGGCCATGTCGTTGCCAGTGTCTGCCCAACTTGTTTTGCCCGGTGCTTGACCGTTCTTGCTCACTGGCGGCTCACGGCGTGCACACTCCCACCGGGGAGAAAGTGAGGAAAAAAAGGAGGCAATGGCGGGTAAAAGTGCAACAGAGTGGCCCCCCGATCTACCTGCAGATGCCTCCTGTGAGGCAATGTCAGGGCTGGTGTTGGCGTAAGTTACTGCGCTGGCAAGGGATGATGGCTGCATTACTCTCTCCATGACATGGCGGTATGCCTTGGTCGATTATTGTTAGATCACCGCTGTCATCCCGGTTGTGCGCGCATCCCAAAAGGCTGCTGTTGCCCGCGACGGCAGCAGCTTTGGGCCGCTCCGGCACACTGCATCTTAGCTCTTCTCAGCGGGCTGTCTGTGGTGGATTGATAATTTTTTGCGCTAAAAAAGTCAGGCTGCACCGGTTGGCAGTTGGCAGTTGGCAGTTGGCAGTTTTCAGTTGTTACGCGTCTGTGTCTCGCGGTGGCGGATGTACCAGTAAGCCCCGAAAACACCGGCACCCAGGAGAAAGGCTCCACCGGCCACCAGGGCTGTCACCACAGCTATATTCATGCCACCTGCCAGGGGTGGTGTGGCAATAATCAGCAAGGGTGGCGGTAACGGGCAGTTCTGAGCCAGCGCATCCGCACTGGTCTGGCAATCCGGTTGCACAAAACGTGGATCGGCAGAGGCACACGGTGTACTGGCGTTTTGCTTAAGTGAGTCTTGATTTAAATGCCTGATGTCGTTTATGCGATCACCGACCCGGGTATTTACTACCACGGAACCCACTGGCTGAGCCTTATGGCCGGTGTTGCCCCGGTCGAGAATTACGCCATGAACACTACCATGGCTTCGCTGACCCAGAGCTGTGACGTTGTTATCAATCGAGGTAAAGTTGGCTATTCGGTCAATAAGCCGTTCATCCTTAACACTTGGGGAACCCACATCAATGCTGCCAATACTGATGCCTGCATGGGCCTTGTCACCTTCAGAGCGTGCCTGACAACCAATGGACCCGACGTCGTATGCCCGGGCAAAACGGACGGCATCCAGGCTGCCGACCCCAATACCAGCGTCGGCATGCCTGCCCTCGGTCAGTGCATTACTCTTTAACACATTGATATCACCAACCGCCCCGAACAGTTCAATGTCTCCGGCACCAACACCGGCATTGGCCCGCCTGCCCCTGGTATGAACCTCACCATCGATTACGGTCATGGGGCCAACCCGGCCGTAACTGACAGCACCAGCACCGATGCCTGCCATGGCCTCAGTACCATTGGTTTTTGCCCGACTGCAAGTAAAGGTGGCTTCGGCTAACCGGCCTTTGACGATACCACCACCAACGCCGGCACAGGCACCATAGCCTTCGGTGCTTGCCTGGCTGTTGTGAATGGTTGCCTGGTGGGTTTGTCCATGGCACTGACCGGCAATAACGCCGGCATGGGCTCCATTTCCCTGTGTGCTTACTGATGAATTTGTCACCTCGACCCGGGTGATCTGATTGGCCAGACCTACGCGCTCACCACAGATAATGCCGGCCATGGCCGGGCCACGGGTGGCCACCCGGCTGTGGCTGATGGTGATATTGTCAATGGTGCTGACATCGCTCATCTTGCAGGCAACAACCCCGGCGCTCTGGTCATCGGCACTGATTCGGGCGTGGGTCAGATGCAGATTGCGGACCGTGCCACGAAGGTGTTTGAACAGGCACGCTGGCAGGTCTTCAATGACATGATTCTGGCCATCGTAATGGCCGGAAAAGATCA
>JAQFVO010001427.1 GCA_027942505.1 Endozoicomonas sp.
CCTTTTCATTGATTTATCTTTTTGGATAGCTGCCGTTTTTTTTAGTTCCCTGGTTTTGATGGCTGACACAGTCGACGGGCTGTAGCGCCTCTGCCCGGGAGACGCTATTGGCATGACAAAAGCAGCCGGATCCGGCTGTTGCATCACATCAGCTGGAAATCACTGCCCAGCGCTTCCACCAATGTGGCACTGACACCGGCACCTAATTCACGGGCAAACTTTTCCAACGGGGAGAGACGGAAGGTGTAATCAACAATATCTTCAGCACCAACCACTTCGCGGGCAACAAAGCTGGTGCTGCCCAGGCCATCCACCAGACCCAGCTCACTGGCCTGCTGCCCGGACCAGACCATGCCCGAAAAGATGTCCGGGTTGTCTGCCAGCCGGTCACCGCGACCTGCTTTCACCGCATCAATGAACTGCTGGTAGATGGTATCCAGTGATGTTTGCCACTGGGCGGCGGCCTCGCGATCCACAGACTGGAACGGGTCAAGGAAGGCCTTGTTTTCTCCGGAGGTGTAGGTTCTGCGGGTAATCCCCAACTTGTCCATCGCCTCGACAAAACCAAAGCCGGAGGAGATAACCCCGATGGAGCCGACCAGACTGGCTTTATCGGCATAAATCTGGTCAGCAGCGGCAGCAATGTAGTAACCGCCAGAGGCACCAATGTCAGTGATCACGGCGTACAGCGGTGTCTGATCGTGTATGCTGCGCAGGCGACGAATTTCATCGTAGATGTAGCCGGACTGGACCGGACTGCCACCAGGGCTGTTGATACGCAGGATAACTGCCTGGGTATTGGCATCGGCAAATGCCGCGCGCAAACCCGATACAACGATATCAGCACTGACATCGTTGCCGCCGATCTGACCATCAATGTCCACCAGTGCGGTGTGTTCGCCAGTGCTTTCATCCAGAGAAACACGACTGATCTCGGAGGCGTTGTAGATGACGGCCATGGAAAAAAAGAGCCAGCAAAACGTCAGCAACTTAAAAAAGATGCCCCAGCGTCTGCTGCGGCGCTGCTCTTGCAGAGCACTCTTAGCCAGAGACTCTACCAGCCCCCAGGCTCGACTATCGTTAAGGCTCTCCTGCCTGTCTGGCGTGGAATCCTGCCATTTATCTTGCATATCAACCTCTTTATTGTTCAACAAACTGGCCCATCGTCATTCCCGCAAAAGACCTTGAAAAGAAGGGAACCACAAAGACA
>JAQFVO010000023.1 GCA_027942505.1 Endozoicomonas sp.
CAACGTGCGTTGTGTACAGTCATGGTGGGAAAAAGCCAGGATGCCTTTGTCTGGCTGGAGAAGAGTCTGGATAAATTTGCCATCACCACACACAGTGGCAAAGGCATAGTTATTATTGATGACAGCGCCATGGCCGGGTTGCAACGCTACGCCAGTGGCAACAGCACTCTGTACCAGCGATTGGTGGACAGAGACGTCACATTCGTTGCCGCCAAAACGATCATGAAGTTTGTCCGCAAGAAATACCACGATAATCCGCTGCCCGAACTCATGCGCAGCCTCAGAAAGATTCCATTTGCCAAAAAGGCCGAACCTGAGCTGAAGGACTTTCTCAGAGCCTCGGTTCTGAAATTACTGTGCCCTGACTACGCATTCTCTCACGATCAGCAATTACAGCGAGTCGGGGTGGTTGATGCAGACAGCCTGATTCCCATCCGGCCCCGCTCCACGGCCTCAAACAGCAAGTCAGGGGCTCCCATGAGTTTATGCTTTAGTCTGCTGATAGACACCAGGGATGGCTGTAATTTCAGTATGCCTACTCTTCCTTTTACAGACAGCGAGTTTGTTCTGACATCACTCAAAAACACCCCCCTGTCGCTGCATCAGCCACTGCTCGTTGACCAAATCCGCTTTTTCTCTAACACCCATAACTCATTCTTCGAACTTGGTTCGACAAAACTGGCTGAAGAGCTCACGGGCAGAGTTATCCAAATCGCTGACAACCTGCAACAGCTGCCATGGTTAGCCATGTGCAGTGGTGATTACCGTGGTGGTGGTCAGTACTGGGCTGCTGACGGGCTGAGACATCTGGTTAGTGGCCTGCATATTCGTGCAGACAAGATTTGCCTTCAACACTGTTTAGACATTACACAGAGTGTCGCTGAGAACTGTCCCAGCAACCTGGCGTGTTCAAAAGATCTTTACAATTTACAAGCCATCGTCTCGGTATTCCTCTACGAGCCTCTGGTGTCGCTCTCTCTCGAATCCCTGATCCGTGACATTGATAAATTATCGCCGGCCACGGACATTCATCTCTGCTGTAGCCCCAATGCCAAACTGGCCTCTGCCAATATCTGTCGCAATGCGCTTGACCACAACGGATGCGTACAAGCGGCGTCGAACAGTAAAACGTTGTCCCTGATCCATCTGCTGGGAACGGCTGATGACGGGGACTTCAACTATGGTGTTTTGTTGTCCAGGGCGGACATTGACACATTGCTACCGTCATTCAGCTCCCCCCTGATGGATTGGGGTTTTCACTCCTCTGTGGCTGATTCCAGGTTATTAGGTGCGGGTCTGAAGCCAGAAGTGGTTATGGCACTCGGTAAGGAGCACGCGGATATCCTGCTGGGCAATGCGTCGGCCTTTTTTCAACTGGACGCGTCCTGGTCACTGCAATGCCCACAGAAAACCTCACACCCTCAATCCCCTGCTCTACTTGATCAGCCCTTAATCGGTTTTCAATATGGTGTCGTGACGGGTCTGGCAGACGAGCTGTTCTCCCTCACCACACTGCCTACCCAGTGCACCTGGTTGTACAACAGCGGTCGGGGATTTTTCTTCGGTGGCAATATCGGCCTGGCACTGAGCATGGGTGAGAATATTTACCTGGAGTATATTGAGCCGGCGTTGCCTGATGGTCTGCTCAAGGCCTGCATTCGCCCTGTGGCCAGTAATGCTCTCCTGGCAGCGGCATTATTGCAGGGCCAGTCGCTGAGGGTTGCGGCCTCGGTGGCAGGCTACGCAGCGGCCAGAGTGGCAGGGAAAATGGCCCGCTATGTGTGGGGGCAGCCAAATACCCCGGAGCAGAGGCACTGACAGACCATTAATGTTGCATTGGTGGTGGTCCTTTGGGGCCATTCTTTTTATCTGTTGTCAACTAATACCTGTGCTGTTTTTCGGGGGCTGAGCTGTTTTTTCGTCTGGTGTTTTCGCTACATCAACTTCGATCCAGGCATCGGCACTGTTTGCAGTTCCACCAACGCGTCTGGGAGTAATGCTGACACTCCCCGCCCTATCGGGCGAGGGTTCTTAGATCGCTCCAAGAACCTTCCTGCTTCGTCACGCCTTCCCTAGACAACACCAGCTATGCAGCCAATATTGCCCCCGTTCCAGTCTGGGCGACCCCGTCGCTCCACAGGCTAGGCGCCCCCGACTAACCCCGCCAGCCCGGCGGTTCTTGTATTACCACAGACATTTGTCTTGAAAAAAAGTTCAAAGATAAATGCAATTTACGGAATCCATTTCACCCCAGTCCTATCGGTGATACGGCATTCCGGCTAGGCGCCCCCGGCTGGGCGCCCCCGGCTGGGCGCTTGTATCCCCGCCTGACTGGGCCGGGCCGCGCAGGCGAGGCTTTACGCGACAACATGGGTAAAAACCAGGAAATTAACAGCCTTCTTTTGCAGTGCGAAAGGTTCTGAGTCTGTCGCAGACAAGAGTCGAAGAACAGCTATGCTGGATGCGTCCCACAGTAGGTGGGTTGTTACTGTCCGGCCACTGGTAGCCTTGGGACAGAGTCAGCACACCGTCGAGAGTTGTTGCGCCTGTAAAACGAACGACAATGGCAGCCCTGCTGTCTCTCGGAGGAATCTGTGCAGTCAATCTCTGCTTACCGGCCACCGCCTGCCACCGTCGGCAGCTCTGCCCCTGCGCCCGGACGCACAGCACAAGGAGTATCTGTTTCGTTACTGCCCACAGTGACTTCTTTTTTCTCCTCCCTCTCGCCGGAATACTGCCCGCACAATGAACGTCAACTGTATTATTATGTAGCGCCGGCAGTGGCTGGCACGGCAGACAAGAGCCAGTTGGCCGGTGACATGATCCAAAGAGTCAAGTTAGCCTGCGCCGTACTATCCAGTTGGGTTCCAACCGTCACAGTAGTCAGCGACGCTGTGGCAACGCTCTGCTCCTCCCTCTCGGTGGTGCAGGACCTTGGCGCCGCACTGGCAGACAAAGACAGCGGGAAAAGTGCTGCTGGCACTGTGGCAGCCTTTACCCTGGTGGCCCTGGACAACCTTGCCAGCGCCGGGGCCGTCAGGCCAGCACCTGGTAAGCGCGGGTCACCCGAAAAGCCGATCACCGTCCCCGACAGTAAAACACTGAGCATGATCGGGCAGGATGGTTATCCGGCAGATGCCTTTTATCGTCAGACTGGCAGTTTCAGCCATCG
>JAQFVO010000035.1 GCA_027942505.1 Endozoicomonas sp.
GTCCAGTACAGTATTGGAAGATTCGCCCATGATTCCACCTATATCTGCTTTGTTATTAAGAAGCGTTCTGAAGTAAGATGCGACACATTGTACCTGTTTTTCACCCTCGGAACCGCTTTGTCGTAAGCCACTTTATGAAAATTGCCGGTTCCTATCAATGGCATTCCCCTATGAGCAAAAAGAGCCGTCGTAACCAGGAAGCCTGGGACGACGAAGATGGTGAAGAGATCATCTACGTCAGCAAATCTGAATTGAAGCGGGATATGGATGAACTTAAGCACATCGGCGCCCGCCTGATGGAGCTTAAGCCTGCCTTACTGGACAAAATTCCACTGAATGAACGCCTGCGCGAGGCGCTGGACGAAAGCCGGCGCATTACCAGTCATAATGCCCGAAAACGGCATCTCGGGTTTATTGGCAAGTTAATGGCCGACCAGGACATGGAGCCGGTTATGGCTCTTTTAAATCAGCTTGATGCCACCAGTGATGAGTACAACCGACTTTTCCATCAGCTGGAAAGATGGCGTGACCAGCTGGTTCACGACGACAGTCACCACACGGCATTGACCGAGTACCTGGAACACTATCCGGAGGCTGATCACCAGCACATTCGTCAACTGGTGCGCAACGCACAAAAAGAGGCTGCTGAGGAAAAGCCACCGGCAGCGGCCAGAAAGCTATTCAAGTACCTGCGTGAAGTGGCGCAGCTGTAGTCGGGGCCAAAGTCTGTCAGGCACTCCACGACAGGGGAAAGCTAAATCCCAGTTGCCTGTTGCCGATGTATTGATCCGGTTATAGCTGGCAGATAGCGAACTTTTACCGTGTCAAGGTGCTGATTTTCCTTTACATGTCGGTATTTATACGTAACTATAGGCACCAGCCACGGTGAGCTGGCTGATGTAGACAGGAGAGCCTTATTGGCATTTTCTGGATGCTGAACTATAACTAAAACACTGGACAAGTAGTCAAATAACAATAATTCGGAATGGAGTTTCCGATACCAGTATCTGGAGGATATAGCGATGGCACGGAAAAAGCCGAATAAAGCTGCTGCTGGTTTTGATGGCGCTGATATTGGATTCCTGGGGAGTCGAGACGAACCCGCCGAAGAGCGGACGGTCGAATCCCGTAAAAAACTCAGGGCAAGCCTTGATGCTCAAATCGAGGAGTTCCTGAAGAAAGGGGGGAAAATAGAAGAGGTGCCATCGAATCTTTCCAACGATCCACCGAAAAAGCCTTCTGGCGAGTACGGTAACAGACCGATTTGATCGTAGCCCGGGTTTCCGGGCTTTTTCTTT
>JAQFVO010000042.1 GCA_027942505.1 Endozoicomonas sp.
ATAATGTTTCAAGGCACCTGTTGGTCAAAAGTGATGTTTTACTGATTTGTGTCGGGAAGAACATCTCCTTGCGGTGAGAGACTGGCGAATTGTGGAGGCGTAGCTGGCAAAAGAAAAAAGTGGGTACGTAAGGCGTACAAACAGTGTGATCAATCATCAACCCTCGTCCCAATTTGGAACTTCACAGGGGCTTTGTTTGACCTTGAGAGTGGGTGTTTATCTTACAAATATTGTTATTATTGAGCAGTAAAAATAGACCACGGTTATTGGCCAACTAAAGGAGACAAATTGAGTCCTCTTCTGTGAAGATCAAATTACTTTTTTAGATTTGCTTAATGTTTTGTCCCGTACTTAGCAAGTAGCTGTATCCGACAGAATAATAACGCTCGAAGAAAGAAACATTCCATTAGCCTGAAAAAACTCTATATAGACACTGAATCATTGGGTGTCGGCAGCACGCAATATAAAACAGGTGTTCTTAAACAACCAACATTTAATGTAGCTTCAGTTGCCGGGCTGTCGATGGGAGTGCTGGCTTGTGCCATTGCCGGGAGCAGCATGGGGATGGCGGTTGCAACGGGACTGGTAACCTTCCTGGGAAGGGCGATTTATCAGGAATCACAACCTGAGAAAAAAACTATCAAGTCAAACTGGCAAGAGTTATGCCGTGTGTTTGATAAGCATGGCCTGTATTGCAGGGATATAAGAATCCTTGCCGACGAATCCGGTGATCGTGCTCCCGTTGCCGATATCGAATCTGCTTCAGACAGAAGGGCGGCCAGGACTGACCCAGGTGGTGTTCGCGCACTCGATGAACAACTGGCAGACTGTCTACGATCTTCTCCTCAAAAAGGTATGTATGAGACCGTTTCCGGCTATCAGGGCCTGGGAGGTTATGGTTTTATTCAGAGCGGCAAACACTTAATCCGATGGAGTTCACTCCCCTTTGAGGACCAGCCGTTTAAGCTCACCTTTGTAAGACAAAAAGACGCAAGAGTAATGACCAGGGTTTAACCAGTCTCGCGGAATTCCTGATTCATAGTGCGAAGCGTTGGTAGGTAGATGGATCAGGCGGGGCCACGCAGTGTTTGCCCGTTACAGGGGGAGATGTTTTTTATTTTCTCCGCGTTGCTGTGCCAGCGTGGCAAGTTTTCTTACTGGCCGGAAAGTATCGAAATGTCGGGGGTATTTGGCGGCAATTCCTTAAGGTCTCATTTCTTACGGTAGACATTAAGCATCTGGCAGGGGCTACGGTCACCGTTTGATCCACAAAGGACATATATGGTTCGCCCCGGTTTTGCAAGAGTCTGTTTTACTGATTGGTAAACAAAGATAACTGCCCACATATATCCGGCCTGTTAACGGTGCTGCGTGATCCAGCGCCTGGCCCTGATGGGAATTCGCACAACCTGTCCTTAATCACGGAGTCGGCTTCAGAGAGACGTGCCTTTGTTCAGGTTTCAGGTTGTCGGTTTCTACCTGTTTGCCATCAATAATTCATACTCTTCGCAATCGTGGGCAACACACGTTGCCTCGGTGTTTCTCTTTCCGTTAACGCCTGACCTGCATCAGCATCAGGCCACTTTGTAAACTTCCCGCCGGGTCATT
>JAQFVO010000061.1 GCA_027942505.1 Endozoicomonas sp.
GCGAATTGAACGACACCCAGCGTCCAGGCTCAGACGCCGGGGCGGCTGAAACGGCGGACCACCTCAGTTCATCAGCCAGCAGTGGACCAGGCCTGAGCGAGGCCCGGGCGCGGGAACTGGCCATGGAAATAGCCACCATTCTTGACACTTGCATCCGTCTGCACGATCGACAAATTCAACGGGCCATAGAAAGCGCCAACGCAACCAGCCTGGCCAATATTGAGCCCGGAATGAGCGCCCGAACCAAAGCTGCCTGGGGCGAAGCCATGGCCGGTGCCGTAGAAAAGAACCTGGCCGCCAGTGCAGAAAAGCTGGCACAAAACCTGATCCGCTATTACCGTGTGCCGCTGAGCGACCAGACCATCAATTTTCTGGTTGAGACCTACAATGCCAGTCCGGAGCGGCTGCAATTCATAGCTCGATATGAGACCCCGCTCAGTGCGTCCTACTCCCAGGACAATGTACCAGCCATCGAAGTGCCACAGGCCAAAGAGAGCTGGCAACTTGACTTGTATAACGCGAAAAAAACCATTAGCCGACTCAGTTCTAAAGACTACTGATTACACGGCTGGTTTTGTCAAACAGAACTGTACCCATATACGTATTAAGCGTAAAATGACTGCCTGTTTTATTAGGCACGGTGTACGCATTCGACGATCTGATTCGTATTAGACTTACCCGGTGTTATGCACTGCACTGAGGGGTAGTTAACACCGTTTCGTCGAAACCAGAGTTGTGATCAAGGATGTATTACCCCGGCTTTTTTCCTGAACTCACATGTGGAGGAGTCATATGATTCTGGATGAAGTCATAGATCTCTCGCGCTTTCAATTTGCAATTACTGCGCTCTATCACTTTCTGTTTGTGCCGCTGACCCTGGGTATGACCTTTATCCTGGCGATTATGGAGTCCGTCTACGTCATGACGGGCAAGCAAATCTACAAGGACATGACCAGATTCTGGGGCAAACTGTTCGGAATCAACTTTGCCATAGGCGTGGCCACCGGGCTGACCATGGAGTTCCAGTTTGGCACCAACTGGTCCTATTACTCGCACTACGTGGGCGATATTTTTGGTGCCCCGCTGGCCATTGAGGCGTTGATGGCGTTCTTCCTGGAATCCACCTTCGTTGGCATGTTCTTCTTTGGCTGGGATCGGCTGAGCAAAGTACAACACCTGGCGTGTACCTGGCTGATGGCCCTTGGCACCAACCTCTCGGCCATGTGGATTTTGATTGCCAATGCCTGGATGCAGAATCCGGTGGGCGCCGAATTCAACTTTGAAACCATGCGCATGGAGATGACCAGTTTTGCCGAGATAGTATTCAACCCGGTAGCCCAGGTGAAATTCATTCACACCGTGGCCGCAGGGTATACGACGGGGGCAATTTTTGTGCTGTCAATTTCTGCCTACTACCTGCTGAACAATCGCGACATTGGCTTTGCCCGCCGCTCCTTTGCCGTTGCTTCCGGTTTTGGTTTGGCTGCCATCCTCTCCACACTGCTGCTTGGTGACGAGTCCGGCTACGAGCTGGGCGACGTGCAGGAGGTGAAACTGGCGGCCATAGAAGCTGAGTGGGACACTCATCCGGCACCAGCGAGCTTCACCGTGATCGGCATACCCGATCAGGAAAATATGGAGACCGATTATGCCATCAGAATCCCGTACCTGATGGGCATCATCGCCACCCGCTCCCTGGACGAAGAAGTAACCGGCATCAAAGACCTGATTGAAAACAAGGTGGTACGCATTAAAAGCGGCATGATCGCTTATGAACTGCTGGAGAAACTAAAAAAAGGGGAGGACACACCGGAAAATCGTACCGCCTTCCTTGAAGTGGTTGATGACCTTGGTTACGGCTTACTGCTGACCCGTTATACCGACGATATTCCATCCGCCAGTGACGCCATGGTGCGCCAGGCGGCGGAAGACGCCATCCCCACCGTCTGGCCGCTGTTCTATGCCTTCAGAATCATGGTTGGCGCCGGTGTACTGATGCTGCTGCTACTGGTGACAGCCTTTATCAAGACAGCGCGGCGCACCGAATACAAAAGCCGCTTCTTCCTGAAACTCTGTCTGTGGTCCTTGCCACTGCCGTGGATTGCCAGCGAAATGGGCTGGTTTGTTGCTGAGTATGGACGACAGCCTTGGTCTATTTCAGGCATATTGCCCGTCTACATCTCGGCATCGAGCCGGACAGTCACCGACCTCTATCTGAGCATCGCCGGCTTTACCCTGTTTTATGGGATCTTCGCCATCGTCGAGCTCTGGCTGATGATCAAATTTGCCCGACTGGGCCCAAGCAGCCTGCACACCGGGCGCTACCACTTCGAACAGCAGCAGGCGCTGGCCCATGGCACACTGGATGGTCCGGTCAACGAACAAGGCAAGCCTTCCGCCGTCCAGGGCAAAGTATAAGGAGCGATGACCATGGATTATGAAATACTCCGATTTATCTGGTGGGTACTGATCGGCGTGCTGTTTATCGGCTTCGCCATCATGGACGGCTACGACCTGGGTACCGCTAACCTGCTGCCGTTTATGAGCAAAAACGACACTGAACGGCGGATTATGATCAACGCCGTTGCGCCCCATTGGGATGGTAACCAGGTCTGGCTGATCACCGCCGGTGGCGCCCTGTTTGCCGCTTGGCCCACCGTTTATGCCACTGCCTTTTCCGGCTTTTATTGGGCCATGGTGCTGGTGCTGTTTGCCCTGTTGATCCGGCCAATGGCCTTCGACTACCGCTCCAAGTTGCCCAACACACATTGGCGTAATGCCTGGGACTGGGGGTTGTTTGTCAGCGGCATCGTGCCATCGCTGGTTTTTGGCGTAGGCTTTGGCAACATTTTTGTTGGCTTTGAGTTTGATCTGGACGGCTTTATGCGCTCCAGCTTTTCCGGCTCATTCTTTGATCTGCTCAACCCGTTCTCACTGCTGTGTGGCGTGGTCAGTGCTGCAATGTTGACCATGCAGGGCGCAGTCTGGCAGAAGATGCGTTCTGGCGAACCTATCCGCCATCGTGCGAC
>JAQFVO010000101.1 GCA_027942505.1 Endozoicomonas sp.
AAAGCTTTTCCTCTGTGTCTCCGTGACTAAAGCTTTCATGACAGAGGGTGACGAACCATCGTCATGAACATTTGTGTCCTTCGTGTCCTTCGTGGTTCAAGGCTTTTATGCTTTTTGCAACACCCTCAAAGGAGGCCGTCGCAAAAGGTCAAGCACTGCGCAGCCGTTGTGTACAGGACCGCCTCAACGTTGTTTAAATCCTGCTCACACCTCAATCTCCCGGCGCTTGAGACCGATATAGGTTCTGGCGATGTCAGACTCATCCGCAGTGGACGACTCTGTCTCCATAGCTGGACTGGGAGCTCTGTGCATGGCGCGTCTCACTTCATCAAGCTCCATTTGCACGCCATCCACATCCTCTTTCAGATTGGCGAAGTGAATGCTGCACTCCTCCAGCCCGGAAGCCAACTCGGCAGCCAGCTTGTGTTCAGACAGCTCATTAGCCAGCCCTCTGGCCATGGCAAGAGTCTCGGCTAACTGGTCACGCCCAACAGACAGCCCCTCCCGAACATCGCGGTGTTTGCTACGAGCACTGTTATAACTGTCAGTCAGCTTCTCTGTGGCTGCCATGACCATCCTGAGTTGGGCTTCATAATTTTCCACAGTTGTTTCGTTAGTGGAAATAAGCTCACCCTTCTGATCTATCACCGTTTTGTACCGCTCAAGATCGATCTGTAACATACTGATTTGCTCTTCCTGCGCCTGCAACTGCGCCTGATGCTCCTGCTTCAGTAGTTCAAGGTCACGTTGGTAGGCAGTATTGGCCTTGTCCATGTCAACCTGATGGGCGGCCACCAGTGCATCATAACTTACTTGCTGCATCCTGGTTTGCTCCCCGAGCCGGGAACAATCGTGGGTGAGCAACGTTATAGCCTCTCGTAACTCGTCAGACTCCGCATCAGTTAACGCCTTCCCACCTCCCTGCAGCCGTGCCTCATCTGCGCGAATAGACTCATTCATCCTTTCAATCCGCTCGTGCGAGCTGAGCAGCTCCTGTTGCAGGGAGGCCATCTGATCCTGGTACCGGGCTTGTATATCACCTATCTCATCCTGCTGAGCGGCACGACGGCTCTCTAACTCCCGATGGTGGGCTTCGATCAGGTTATGTAATTCCTGGCGATGTCTGGTCTCAGCGTTTGCGGTCGACTCATGTAGTTCATCTATACGATGAAACAGGTTGGTTAATGTGTTCTTAAGCTCCTTGTGCTCTGAACTTTGCGGGGGAATGTGCTGGTCTATCTGCTGCCCCAGGGCGGCAGACTGATCAGAGACATCAGCGAGCATCTGCTGGATATCATCAATATCACTAAGCCTTCCGTCCCCCGCGTTCAGGGTTGGCGCACCGGCTTCAGTGTACGACTCCTGGAGCATGACAATACGACTATCAACCATCTGATCCCTGGGAGGCTGCAGAAAATGAGGAACAACTTCGCTTTCCACCGCGGCGCTGTGCTGGGGCTGAATGTCATCCGGGAGGCACTCCACCTGAGCGGAGTGTGCCTGCGATACAATCAATTCCGGGATGGACTCCACCCGTGCGGAGTGTGTCCGCGATACCATAGCCTCAGACACAGGCAGGCGACCACCACCGCAAATTTTTTCCGTACGTTCGTTCAATTTGTGCAGATAGGCAGTTTGAGAGTCGGCCAGCATTTTCGCCTGCTCGCGCCCTTCACCATAGTCACTCTGCAGTTGCTTCAGCCGGTCACACACCGCGTGCAATCTGTCACTTAACGCCCCGTTGATCTGGTTTGTTCCAGCTTGCAACAATTTCTGAAAGGCATCATTCAGAGCCTGAACTTGTACGTCCAGGCTAGCGGCCTGCTGGAAGATATCCATTTGGAAACGAGACATGGCCCACAGGGCTTCCACCGGGTCCGATAGACCTTTAGTCAGCAAGGAATCCACCGCCGGTATGGCCTGCACATTGCGGGCCGGCAAAGCCTGCTCACTACCGGCGACGGACAGCGGCGCTGTCATCATCTGGTGAGCCGACGCCTGCCGGGAAATTTGACGCCCCATCCCCGTCGCCTGCATAGAGGACGACGATGTACCCTGACCCTGAGGGCCAAGCGTGTTCGTTTGCGGTGTAAAACCTGCAACTTGTTGCATTTGTGTACCTTCCATCGGGATCAAAATGACAGCCGTTGGAGATGAAAAGCCCCGATAAGTTGCAGTGCGAAATAGTTTATTTCCAATTATCAAACGATTTTTTAATAACCTGAAATATCTCGAATGCCAGGCACTCCCGAGCTGGCAAAAGTGATCGCAGGAGCGACCTGTTTCGTTCTTCAGTGGTGTCTTGGGTGAGAAAAGGCTGGTTAGTCGTCACCGGAACGTTCCTGGTCAGGTTCTGACATGGCCAACTGGCGTTCGAAGGCGAGGATTTTTTTGGCCAGACGCCGGCTGTCAACACGCAGCTGACCATCAAGATAAGCCTGACGCAAACGGCTGATGCGACTTGGTGTGGCAGTGATTACCAGGCTTTTTTTCCGATCAAAATCGTCTGCACACTGGGCAGGCTGCTCCCCCTGCGACTTGTTACTCATACCTCATCCCTCGCATCATAATGAAACAAACCTACACGACCGGTAACGGACTGGTGAGCAATGCCCGTTTTGGCTACAGCGGTTTCATAAACACTGCCAAGACTATTTATCGGTAGTTCCATGGTAATTCTCACTGTATTGACAAGTTTCCGCCGCTACGGGGTAAAATTAAACTCTGGACGTCTAACCATGTAGTCAAGGAGCAAACGTGAGCCGACATTTTGCAACCACTGTTCTGTCAGTCATCATGACACTGCTGCTGCCTGCCCTGGTATTTGCTGCACCGGTATCTTACGACGACCCCCTGGAGAGCGTAAATCGTAAAATCTTTGCATTCAACGATGTGCTGGACACGTATGCCCTGAAACCAGTGGCGAAGACCTATCAGCGTCTTACCCCGAGACTGGTGCAAACCATGGTTAACAATTTTTTTGAAAACCTGGGCGAATTTCGCAATATCGCCAGTTCCGGCTTGCAACTACACGGTGGTGATGCCCTGACATCAAGCGGCCGTTTGTTGATCAACTCCACCGTTGGCATCCTGGGGCTGATCGATGTTGCCACCCCTCTTGGGCTGGACCGACGCTACAGCGATTTTGGTCTTACCTTTGCCCACTGGGGTATCCCTTCCGGCCCTTACCTTGTGCTGCCGCTCCTGGGTCCGGCTACCCTGCGCTCCGGCGTCGGACGCATTCCCAACGCTTATGTCAACCCGGTGACCTATTACGACGATGACACCAATAGCCTCCTGATCGGCGGTGTCGACGTAATAAACCGCCGCACCCAACTACTCAGCGCCGAGGGGCTGATCATTGGTGAACGCTATACGTTTATCCGTGACTCTTACCTGCAACGGCGGGAATTTTTGATCACAGGCCAACAACCGGAAGACGATTTCTGAACACCTGCTACCATCAGCACGAGACTCTCGCTTGCAGCAAACTCGGGTTGGGAGTATTTTTCCCTTAACTTAACCTTCTGATGTGGTTTGCTGTCCAAATGTCTTGGGTGCTCACCGGTTGCTATGATGTTTTTTTTTGAGTTGCAGGTGAATCAATGACCGGCAGTTCTATCCTGGTCATCGATGATGACGATGTCGTCCGAGGCAGTATTGCCGCCTATTTGCAAGGTAGTGGTTTTAAAACACTGGAGGCGGGAAACGGCCAGCAAGGCCTGCAGATTTTCCGCGCCAACGCCCCCGATCTGATTCTCTGTGATCTGCGCATGCCGGTGATGGATGGGCTGACCATGCTCACCCAGGTGCGTCAGGAAGCCAGTGACATTCCGTTTATCGTCGTCTCTGGCGCCGGCGTGATGACCGATGTGGTCGAAGCCCTGCATCTCGGTGCCAGCGACTTTTTAGTCAAACCCATTGTTGATCTTGAAGTGCTCGAATACGCCATCAACCGCGCCCTGGAAAAAGCCCAGCTGCTGATGGAGAACAAACGCTACCGCGCCAGCCTCGAAGAAGCCATCAACTCCCTGAAAAGCAGTCTGACACTCTTGCAGGAAGACCAGAAAGCCGGGCGTCAGGTGCAAATGAACATGCTGCCAAAGAAGCCGCTGGAGTATCAGGGCTTCAAGGTAGACCACAACATCATCCCTTCGCTCTATCTCAGTGGTGATTTTGTTGACTACTTTGCCCTCAACGATCACAGCTTCGCTTTTTACCTGGCCGATGTCTCGGGTCACGGCGCTTCGTCGGCTTTTGTCACCGTGCTGCTCAAGCATATGTCCATCAACCTGCTGCAGGATTACCACAGCAACGGCGGCAAGGTCCGCGTCAAGCCCTCTCACGTCCTCAACCACATCAACCGCAGCCTGCTCAAGACTGGTCTGGGCAAGCACGTTACCGTCTTTGGCGGTATCGTCAACACCCGCGACCAGACCCTCACCTACTCATTTGGTGGCCAGTTTCCCCTGCCGGTGATCGCCCAAGGTGATTCGGTTCATTTTCTTGAAGGCAAGGGCCTGCCGGTGGGTCTTTTTGAGGACGCCGTATACGAAGATGCCGTCATTGACTTGCCCCAACAGTTCAGCTTAACTATTTTGTCGGACGGAATTCTTGAGGTTTTGCCCCAGAAAAGCCTGCAAGAGAAAGAAGACTACTTGTTATCTGTTATCCAGGAAGGGCCTACAACCATCGAAGCATTGACTGAAAAGCTGGGGCTCAATGCCATTCAGGAAGCACCTGATGACATTGCCATGCTGATTCTGGCCCGCAACTGATTATGAATCCCGGAAAAATTCAGTTTGCCGAAAGCGAAGGTACTTATGTACTGAAGCTGATCGGAGAAGTGCGGCTGACTCTGTGCTCCAATCTGGAGAACTTTCTTCAGATCATGCTTGAGGAGCCGGACTTCCGCTCTGTCATCGTAGACCTTTCAGAAGCTCAGACCATCGACAGCACCTCGCTCGGCCTGCTGGCCAAGCTCTCCATCATGGCGCGTCGGCAAGTCAACCAGCGCCCGGTCCTGATCTCGCCTCGCCCGGATATCACGCGAATTCTCATGAGCATGGGTTTTGAACACATATTTGTGATTGCCGAAGAGGCTGGCAGCCCCGGCAGTGAGTTTCGTGAAATCGAGTGCGAACAGGCCTGCGAAGATACTACCCACGCACAGGTGCTTGATGCCCATCGGGTTCTGATGAGCCTGAGCGAAAACAACGCCAGGGCATTCAGTGACTTGGTAAAACAGCTGGAACGCTGCCGACAGCACGGGGTGGCTCATCGCTGACGGCAATCGCCAGAGGTGGTTTGACGCTGATGCGTCAAACGTCCTCCACAAGCTTGACTGCATCGAGCAGCACCGCTGCCCCTGCGCCCTGCTTATGGGCATTTTCACTGATATAACGACGAAAACGCCGTCCACCGGGCACCCCGTGGTACAGCCCAAGCATATGGCGGGAGATATGGCTCAGCCAGGTGCCTCTGGTCAGCTCGGACTCAATGTAAGGGATCATTTGATGGACCACCTCTGAGCGGCTGACCAGTGGCTGTTCACAGCCATAGAGCCTGGCATCCACCTGTGCCAGCAGATAGGGGTTTTGATAAGCCTCACGGCCAAGCATGACACCATCCACATGTTGCAAATGGTGCTGAATTTCATCGAACGACTTGATGCCGCCATTGATCGAAATAGTCAGCATCGGAAAGTGCCGTTTCAACTCATAAACCCAGTCGGGCTTGAGCGGTGGCACTTCACGATTCTCTTTCGGCGACAGCCCTTCAAGCACGGCGATACGTGCGTGAACAATAAACGTATCACACCCGGCATCGGCCACCGTGCCAACAAAGTCCACCAGCTCCTGCCAGGAGTCGCGGCCATTAATCCCAATGCGATGCTTGACCGTAACAGGAATGGCAACGGCGTCCTTCATGGCCCGCACAGCATTGGCAACCGTCTGCGGTTCAGCCATCAGGCAGGCACCAATACGCCCATTTTGCACCCGGTCACTGGGGCAGCCCACATTGAGGTTGACCTCCTGATAGCCCCACTGCTCGGCAAGTCCGGCGCAGGTGGCCAGATCCTTGTCGTCGTGGCCACCGAGCTGTAATGCCAGTGGGTACTCAAAGGTGTCGTGCTGTAAAAACCGGTGTTTATCACCGTAAATCAATGCACCAGTGGTCACCATCTCGGTGTAGAGCAAGGCGTGGCGGGACAAAATACGGTGGAAATAGCGGCAATGTCGGTCGGTCCAGTCCATCATTGGCGCTACGGAGAATTTCCGGTCCAGACCCTGACCGGCTTTAACAACGGGTTGCATCATAAACTCTGTTTCCATTGGGGCTATGCATGCCGGGAAAAATGGCGCCATCATAACCCATCCGGACCGGTTAGACCGACAAGCGATTGCACTTATCAATAATGGCAATACCTGGCGCGTGGCCCTGAAGGCTGCGATAACCAGACCATTGACGTGCAGTTTTAACGCTTCATTACCGTGAACGGTTTCTGGAAGCCAGACTCCTTTGAACCATTTCCGTCAAAACATCTCTGGCGGCCTGACCGAGCATGGTACCGGGTCGGTAGTTGGGACTGTTTTGCACAAATGCTGAAATCTGATCAATACTCTGACCCTTTGCCAGAAATACCTGAAAGCGCTTCCCGGCATAGGCCCGATAAACCGGCCTTAACACGTCCGGCCCGTAGCCCAGCTCCGGTCTGAGCATACTGGTTCCAAACATGGCCAGACTTTTGAGCTCTTCTGCGGATAAGCCATTCAATATTGTCACCCACGCATCTGAAGGAATAACCAGCCGATTTCCGTCCTGTGGATCAACAATACGCCCTGCCCTGAGCATATCTTCGACATCACTCAGCGTCATGGCCGGCGTGTCATATGCCGGGCCACCGGTTCCTGCCCCGCCCGTAGCTTCCAAAGTATCCCGACCGTCGCTATCAGTGGCGATGGGAGCGCCCCTCCGCATATTATGCTCACTTGCCTCGTCCAGCCCTCGCTCGACCAGCATCACCATCTGGGCCGGGCTCTGGACAAATGCCCAGCCCCTGGCAATTCGGCCTTCCCAAACCCTGTCTCTGATAGTCTCAAGCAGGTTACCCCGGGTAATCGAGCCATTTCGAATACCCTCCAGGAGCTGCCTGAGCACAATGAAGGTGCCTGTTCTGCCCACCCCGGCGCTGCAGTGTACGATGGTATTACTGCTGCCGGACTCGCGTTCAAAGACATCCATGAACAGCATGAACTGATCAACTGCTTCCCCTCTGGGAACGCCATGATCAGGCCATTGGGTGAACTGGTAGATGCTGATCCCCCGCACCGTATTTGTAGCAGGCTCTGCCACGCTCAAATCAACAATACGGTACCCTGAATACTGTCGCACGCCATTGTTGGTAACCTCGATAGTGCGACTGCCAATAACAAAGGTTGTGGTGTCACCCACAGCCGGCCAGTACTCAACAGACACAGTGGCATTCTTCAGCCCATCAGCCTGGTTAGTCAGGTTAACGATGCTTTGCACCCGCTGATCCAGGGCAGCGGCAAAGAAGGCCGGTATACCGTGTCGATTAGCCGCCGCAGTCATGGGACCTTGCGCGGCGATGGTGGTGTCATTAATTCGGTTGGCATGAATAGGCATCATGACGTTATCACCAACGTTGACACTGACGACTGTGGCCATCGGCGGAAGGATATTGAGATAGCGGCGGCCACCGAGCAGATCAATACCGATGAACTGATCGGGTTGATGAATTTCGAGACTGGGTGCTCTCATCAACTCAAACAGGCTGCGCCCCACCTCAAGGGCATCACCATCACCCAGACTCAACCCGCCCAGGTCCGGTGCCTGTGGTGCATGGAAATCAATGCTCGCTGGCACAACTCGTACTCCTATGGGTAGGACTGTTGGTCTGCTGTGGCCACCAGCAGTAGTCTGTGCGTGCAGATAATCAGCCGGCTCTTAACCAGCCCAGGCAGCTACAGCCAATAACAGAACAGGAGCAAAGTAATAAATCATGTGTCGTTTGATTTCAACCAGGCAGCTGCACCAACTACGTCAGGGAATTGTCCTTAAATACGTCCACATCTCGATGCTATCCAGCAAATAATAGTTTGCTACGCAGGCATACGGGGTGTAGAAAAAAAAATCTTTTCACCGCGCCTGCATGGCAAAACAGGGGAGTTATTGAGGGCCAGCTCCAAAAGCTACCGCGCACAGAAATCACGCTCGTACTAAACAGCAACAACACCTGAGTTAAAAACAGATTGGGTACATTCATGCCTAAATAAACACCAGCGATCCCGACCTCGCCACATGTTAGTCAGAAACAATGCTCTAAAGCCCGGCCAGAAAATAAGTACGATGGAACTTTTGTAACCAACGCCGGTCAATTACTGACATGAAAATCCTGAAGCACTTATGCCTTTCCCTGTGAGCTCGAGAAAACAGTAACAGTTTCAGCCTTGTTTGAACTGAAGATGTAAGCACAGCCACCTCAGATTGAATGGCAGCATGAACCAGATGAGCCGCGACCAGCAACGCTTAATGAACTACTGGAGTCGTATATGGATGCCGTCTTGACAGAATCCTCTCCTGAATCAATCTGGCCATGTGTTGTCTGTCACGAGCCACTTACCAGCCAGTTCGGTGCGCGTTCGCTGGTCAAGACTATCTGTTCTGAGCCACACCAGCTACACCTGCAGTGCGTGCCAGCCCAGATGAGCGAGCCCGCCGGCCCTAGGCGCTGTTTTGTCTGTCAGGAGCCGGCTTTTGCCCTGGTGCATGACGCTGACCAGCCTTTGTCAGTTTATGCCTGCCGGGTCGGGGATCTGGCCGCCCTGCAAACAGCCCTGGCCCTGGAGCCGACCATCGTTACGCAAGATTATCAGGGCGATAACCTGCTGACCATTGCTGCTCAACATGGCCATGACGACTGCCTTACAGAGCTGATTAACTCGGGTGCCGATGTCAACAAAGCCCGGGAGAGCGATGATGTCACACCGTTGTATGTCGCCGCCAAAAACGGCCACAACAAGTGCCTGAACACACTGCTCGATAAAGGTGCCAACATTGATGCGGTCCTGACTCCTGAGCTGGGTCAGGACACTGTGATTGATATTGTGTGCAACAAGGCCAGCCTCCTGCTGACTGATCATCTGAACGAGCTGAGGAGCATGTTCAATAATCAGAGCATTCTCAATGAGGTGGAGGTTCTCAGTGACCAGGCGGTGCTTAATGCCGTGCAACACCACACGTCCATCGAACACGGCACCCGGACAGCTCCCGCCTTCACCAGCAGCGCGATTCGCGAAACCGTGCGCGTTATCAATGGCGAGCTGGCCAAACTGAAATCACTCGATATGGTGTTGGCCGTGGTGGGGACACTCAAGGCGGGTAAATCCACCACCATTAATGCTATTGTCGGGGCAGAAATCATGCCCAAACGCAACCGGGCAATGACCGCCATTCCCACCCTGATTCGTTATGCCCACGAGCAGAACGAACCAGTACTGCGCTTTTCTCGCGCTGCGCTGTTCAATAATCGACTGAAAACCCTGCAGGAAAAACTGCAACACATCGACTCGGACAACTACCCGGAAGCAAAAGACCCGGAAATAAAGCGCCTACTGTACAAAGTGCGTGAGGGTTACCAGGTCACCCCCACCTGTACCGGTACTGAGGCTGTGCGCGAGTACCTGCGCAACCTGAATAACCTGGCCGGTCTCTTTGCTGCTTTTGCCATTGACTTCCCGTTTGAGGAGTACGGCGACATAGCCAATATGCCAGTAATTGATGTGCGCTTTGCCAGCTTGTGCGATATACCAAAAAGAAAGGGTCAACTGGCCCTGCTGGACACTCCCGGTATTAATGAGGCTGGGCAGAGCCACAATCGTACCATGGTTCGCAACATACTGCGCAGCTCTTCGGCGGTGCTGGCCGTGGTCGACTATACCCAGATCAGTTCAGATGCCAGCGCCCAGCTCGGCCAGGAATTGCAATATGTGGCCAGAGCCACTGACCACAACATCTCGGTCTGGATGAATAAGTTCGATCAGTGTGATGATGGTTGCGATGACCAGGAAGCATCGAAAGAGATGGTGGTTGAGCAGCTATTCAACGGGAATCTCAATACCGATCATGTTTACCCTGTTTCTTCCAGGGCAGCGTTTCTGGCCCACCGTGCCTTGCGCCAGCTTGAACAGGGTGAAGCCATGCCGCCAACAGCAGCCTGGGTAAAAGACTTTGGCCACTGCGCGTTTGGCGTGGACTGGGAAGAGGCCATTACTGACCAAACCAGGGCGCGGGAAAAAGCCGAGAAAATCTGGACCAGGTCACTCTATCGACAGCCTCTCGCCCGGGCTATTCAGGCAACACAGGCCCGGGCCCATATCCTGGCTTTTGAATCTGTCATGGCAGAGCTGAACAAAAGTAACACCATGATGATTGCCATCAACAACGCCTGTCATCGTGCCGCTGTGGTTCGTGAGCAGTCATTGGCCGGGCATATCGACGCCATGACCACAAGCATCGACCAGTTGAACCTGGATAGTCAGCAAGCTGAGGAGAGTATTTCCCAACTCAAACGCGAGATCAAAGCACAGGTCGAAGCAAACTCTCATCGCACCCGCCTCAGCATTGAACGTCGATTTGACGCTTTTATCGAGCAAATCATCCAGGAGAGACAGAGGTCGAAGGAAAAAGCTCTGGCAGAACCATACCATCGTGGCAAGAGAGTGGGCGCCTCCGCCGGTGAGAAGGCAGGTATGTTGGCTGGTTTATGTACGGTAGGGTTAACCATTGCCTCTCTTTATGAAAGTAACGCCAGCATTGCTACTGCTACGGTCGGGGCTCTGAGTATCTTTGCCGGTGGCCTGGTTGCTGTTCCGGCAGGCAGAATCACTGGCAAGATTCTCGGGGGTGGCATTGGCGGCGGAGTTTCTCTGTACCATGCAGCGAGTTTGTATGCTCGCAAGGTCGTGAGCCTGCGCCACCGGCCAACGTTGCCAGAGGGGACTGTTATCAGTTTTCCTTCCCGCGAGGAGGCAGAAAAATTCATCGCACGCGTGTATGCGCTGATCGTGGAAAACAGAAGTGAAACGATGAAAACATTTATAGAAAATCTGAAGGCTTTGACTGAACAGCTGGCTCTGGAGACAAGAGCCATCACATTAAGAGCCCGCAGGCAGATCAGCAAGATCAAGCAATATGCCGTGCCGATCGAGCTTGATTTGCCAGCAGTGTATTCAGCACGCAACGACAACTATCTCACGCTGGCACGACTCAAGCTTGACAGGTTGTTTGACATGCACATGAAGCTTGACATTGATTTCTTCTATTCGGCAGGTAACCATCAAGTGCAGCCCGGGGAGCTGGTAAAAACACTGATGGCAGGCGTTGACCAGTGCTGGGAACAGTTGATGACCTACACCATTGACTATCTGGACGGACGCATTACCGAGCTGAACCAGCCGGTGAACAGGTTTCGACAGAAAGCCATAGAAAACCTGCGTTATCACCTCAGACATCTCAACAATGACAGAGTTAACCAGCAGACATTGATCGGCACACTGGCAGAGAAAAAAAACAAACTGGCCCGCAATAATATAAAACCGCTAGAGCGTGCCATTGAGTGGCTGAGGTATCACCAATCTCCTCCCGCTGGCAGTTAACCACTTCAGCGGACCTACAGATAGGCTGACCTGTGCGCCATTAAAGATGCTGGTGCGCTGGTAAAAAAGAAGATAGATCTTGAGTCGGACTTAATAAACTATCAAATATCAGAATCTGCTAAGGATGCCCATCATTCCCAGCCGGGAAATTTATGGACACCCTGTTTTA
>JAQFVO010000112.1 GCA_027942505.1 Endozoicomonas sp.
TGTCGCGTTCTGAGTACCGGAATTATGGAGAATTGTTAATCAACGAGGCGTCGTCGTAGCAGGAGAACTACACCCGAAGCATATCGAAGACGGCAAAACCGCTGATGAGTTTCAAAAAGCCCTGCTGGATGAAATGAACAAACGTGGTCAGGCACCGGTTTCTACCGCTGACCGTTCCGGCGACGATGCCGAACTGGGCATGAGCGACAACGAGACACGACAGTACTCGTTCCTGAAAGTGGTTCGTGCCCTGGCCAACCCGACCGATCTGCGCGCACAAAAAGACGCTGCGTTTGAGATTGAGTGCTCCCATGTGGCGGCCGAGCGTGCCGGTAAAGATGCACAAGGGATTATCGTTCCTCAGGACGTGCTGAAACGTGCCATCAATCCGGGCAGCTCTGCCGGTAACCTGATTGCTACCGATCTGCATTCACAGTCGTTTATCGATGTGCTGCTGAACCGGTCGGTGCTACTGAAGCTGTGCACCTCCCTGAATGGCCTGGTGGGTAATGTGGACATTCCACGCCAGACGGCAGGTGCCACCGGCTACTGGGTTGATGATGACGAAGATATGACCGCCAGTGAGCTGACCTTCGACAAGATCACCTTGAGTCCGAAAACGGTTGGCGCGATGGTAGAAATCACCCGTCGTCAGTTGCAACAGTCCTCGCTGGATATGGAATCCATGGTTCGTCGTGATATCGCCCGGCAGCTGGCCCTGACGCTGGATAAAGCCGGGCTTTACGGCACCGGCACAGCCAACCAGCCGCGCGGCGTGGCCAATACCAGCGGCATCAATGCGGTCACCTTTGCCGCAGCCGGCAAACCGACATTCCTTGAGACCGTGGCGATGGAGTCGGAAATCGCGGCAGACAATGCGGATGTCAACAGTATGCGTTACCTGTTTAATGCCAGGATGCGCGGGCACTTCCGCTCTACCGAGAAGTTTTCCAGCTCCAATGGCCAGACCATCTGGGAGCCAGGCAACACCGTTAACGGGTACAGCGTGGATGTAACGAACCAGATTACCGATGGTGAAATCCTGTTCGGTAACTGGTCTGACCTGATCTGTGGCATGTGGGGTGGTCTGGACCTGACCGTGGATCCATACACTCACAGTCAGAAAGGCCGTGTCCGGATTGTCGCCTTTGAAGATGTGGACTTTGCCGTTCGACATGTTGAGAGCTTCTGTCGAGGCAAGGCAGCCTGACCAGTAGGAACCTGTCCCCCGTTGAGCTGCCTTTGCATTCCCCCGCAGGGCGGCTCTTTTTTTATCAAGGAGAAGAACGTGGCTTATGTATTACTGAAAGAACCGGTATTCATTGATGGTCGGCTGGTGGATGCACAAGAGTATGCAGAAGTGACCAACGGACTGGCCAGTAACCTGATAAACCGTGGCAAGGCAGAACTGTTGCCGGAAAGAAATACATCGTCTGAAACTCCTGCTGAGCCAGAGCCAGAGCCAGAAAAGAAAGCCAAGCCAGCCAAAGGCAAAAAGCAATCATGAGCAAGCTAATCGATAACCAGAGCGGTGATGCAGAGAGTGCGGTCCAGTCTGGCACAGGCCGTTTTCACCTTCAGGTCAGCGGCAGTTTTACGTCTGGCCGTGTGCTGATGCTGGCAGAACTGGAACCAGGGGCCGGTATGAGTCCGGTGTATGAAACCACCGGCGTGGGAATTTGCGCCATCGATCTACCGGCCGGTACCAGCTATAAAGTCCAGATTATCGGTATTGAAGGCACCGTCACCGTCGTCACGGTCTCTTCATAAAGGGGGTAGTATGGGTCATTCAGACTGGGAAGACCTGAGCGAATTCTTTGACGATGACGAGTTTGCAACTGGCGCTTTTTTTAAAACAAGCACCGGTACCATGGCCGTCACAGGTATTTTTGATAATGCCTACCTGTTGGCAGAGACCGGGGAGGTGGATCTGGAAACCACCCAGCCCCGTTTCACCTGCAAAGCGGTGGATGTTCTGCTGGTCGAGCGGGAGCAGGAGGTCACTATTGATGGCCAGTTGTTCAGTGTGCTGACGGTTGAACCGGATGGAACCGGAATGGCCGTGGTGGTGCTGGCCAATGAGTGAACTGTTCTTTGATCTGGATACCTCTGAGCTGGAGACCGTCGCCAGAGGGCTGGGCGCCAGTGAGGATATCATCAAAAGTTCATGTCGTGCTGCCCTCAATTACACCGCTCGTCAACTCAGACGTCTTTCGGCGAAAGCTCTACAGCAAGGGTTTAATACAAGCGAACATAAATATATTCGAAGACGTCTGAAGCATTTTCAGGCTAAGAGTTCAGGGATTGGTAAAGTCTCTCTCTGGTATGGTCTGAATGAGATGAATGCTATTGCGTGGGGTACCCCAAAACAAACAGCCTCAGGGGTGCAAGTGGGGGGTAAAGCAGTAAAAGGGGCATTCCGGGCACAGGTGGCGAGCTTTGGCGGAGGCAAAGGCAAAACCGGCGCCTTTATCCGCAAGCCCGGAGGCAAACGACGCGGTAAGGTTAAGGTCAGTCGGAAAACTGGCCGTAAGTATACCTCACAATTACCAATCAAACTGGCCACGGTGGCTATTAATGATCAGGCGCAAACTATTATAGAAGACGATGTGCTGGTGGATTTTGAAGTGATCTTTTTCAAGGAATATGAGCGGCAGCTAACATGGCGGATGGAAAAATTGAGCAAACAGGGTTGAACCTGAACCAGTGGCATCAGGCCATCATTGATTGCCTGAAACAGAACAAAACCCTGAAAACCGTCGAAGACTACCCACGGGAAAAGAAAAAGATTCTCGGGCCTGCTGCATTTCTTGAACTCACGGCCATTCAGGTCAGCAATGACGATAACCCGGGCACTGAGCAACTGGCCGCAACCCTTGAGGCAGAAGTCAGGATTGTCTGTGGCTATCGCACCAAGGACGCCAAAAGAACCATTCGACTGTTAGCGGCCACCATTGCCCATCAGTTGGAGGGTGAGCGGTTCGGCCAGACTGCCCAGCCTGCCCGGGTCGGCGGCTGCTGGCCAGACGAGTTTGATACCGAACTGGACCAATACGAAGTCTGGCGCATTGTCTTTACCCAGGAGGTGCTGTTGGGTGATTCCAGCTTTGATGACAGTGGTGTCATTCCGGAAACTCTCTATGTTGGGTACAGCCCTGAAACCGGCATTCCCCATGAAGACGATTATCAGGAGCTGACATGATTGAGGTATACCAGGTTCTGGAAGATCTGGAGCG
>JAQFVO010000182.1 GCA_027942505.1 Endozoicomonas sp.
CCACTTACGCCGATATGGTTGAGAGCGTCATCGAGGTCATGGATCAACTTGATCTGCCACCGAGCCGTTTTCTGCACAGCTTATGGCAGGCCATTGCCCATTGGACGTTCTATTTTCGCAAGCATTTGCGTGATTACGTTGGGTTTGACAGGGCCATTACTCTGTTCGATAACGTGCTGCAACACATCCACCGTTGGCCTGATCTGGAGAGACTGGCCTTTCAATTGCGCATGATCTTGCTGGGAACTGTACTGACGAAGTGTGAGAGTCTGTTGCCCAGGCGCAACAGTGTCGCGTTTTCCGGGGCCTGGCATCAATACAAGAGCATGCTGCCGCCGCTGCTTACCTGGTGCAGCGAGTATATGAAGAGCTACCAGCCGCCGTTTGACGTTGACGATCAGTCGGTTTGTGCGCAACACAAAGAATATGCAAGACTGGACTTGTTGCTCTGGGAGTCCAACTATCATCGACTGGATTGTGAGATTCGAAAAGTCGACCACGGGTTTATTCAGGAAAACTGCAATTGTGTCGAGAAGTCTTCGACACAGAGTTGAAGTTGAGCAGTCATCATCGGGAAATCGGTGCCCTTGAGCTGGCCAAGTGGTGTTTTATGGCCGGAGAGCATGAGGCCGGCGTCACCAGCCTGGTGGGTGTCTGTTTCAAGCTTCACTCTCTGAGCTGGAAAAAGGCCGACTTGTTGGCCAGGCACGGCGCGTACCAGGCAGCAATCGATGAGTATCGCTATATCAGGGCACTGATCAGCAATTCAGATGAGGCTGACACGCGCGAACTGGATAGCGTCGATGACCGGATTGCCATGGTATACCTGATGTGGTTCGAGGCCGGTAACGATACAGGCCACCTGGTGGCGGCTTACCAGCTATCCGTTGCCCTGCTCGGGCGTTGCCACATTCAGGACCGGCGTCGCTTTGAGGGCGGGCTTGCTCGCATCGTCAATGCCATGAAAAAAAGTGGCCTGAAGTTTACCGACTATGTTGAGCAGACGTCGGTACTGGGCTTTCTGG
>JAQFVO010000288.1 GCA_027942505.1 Endozoicomonas sp.
GCGGTAGTTCCGCAAGTCCGGTTCTGAGGAGGGGCCTGCTCAGGTGACTGAGCAGGTCTACTCACCGAATGACAGCACAGAGAGAGGTCATCACGCTCTACCTGTCATCCCGCATTTGGACTGCGTAAGAAGGGATTTAAGACTTGTGACCAAGAGACAGCCTGTGAGGAGGGCCCTGTACGATCCATGCAGAGGAAGACAGCGAAGGGTGGCAGGCATTTTCGACCCCAAGTGCAATTACAATCCGACACTTCCCATACAGCAACCGGCAGCTCACTCGCGAGAATCCGAAAAAAGGGAATAAATCTGCTCCATGGAGAAGCCACGCCCAGTCAGAAAACGCACCTGTCGAGCACGTTCCCTGGCACTGGCTGGCTGGCGGGTGCCGAACTTCTGTTCTTTGATTTTTCTGAGCAGCGTCGTCCAGTCATCCTGATAACACTGAAGATGCTGAGTGATCAACTCACTCTCCAACCCTTTTTGCAACAACTCCGACCTGATGCGTATCGGTCCGTAGCCTCTTTGCCGACGGCTGTAGACGTAGCTCTCTACAAAGCGTTCGTCACTTTGTAAATGTTCCTGTTGCAACCGGGTCAAAACGGCAACCACCAACTCCCGGGGAAACCGAACTGTGAGCTTACGCTCCAGCTCGGAAAACCCGTGTTCTCGCCGGGCCAGCAGATCCATGGCAGCCCGGCGAATATCTTTAGTTTCAATGGCAACCATGAGTTTACTCGGTGAGCATCTCACCCGGACTCTGCGGACTCCGAAGACTCAGTGGACTGCGAAGGCTCAGCTGGCTTTTCCACTGGTTTCTTATCTGAACTCAGCAGTTCAGCGCGAATCTGCGCTTCAATCTCGCCGGCCACCTCGGGGTTGTCGGTAAGATATTGCGCCGCATTGGCTTTGCCCTGACCGATCTTGGTCCCTTTATAGGCGTACCAGGCACCGGACTTGTCGACCAGTTTCAGCTTGACGCCAAGGTCAATAACCTCGCCCATGTGGTAGATGCCCTGACCGTAAAGAATCTGGAATTCTGCCTGACGGAACGGTGGTGATACCTTGTTTTTCACTACCTTGACCCGGGTTTCGTTGCCGATCACCTCGTCGCCCTGCTTCACTGAACCGGTGCGGCGGATGTCCAGACGAACAGAGGAGTAAAACTTCAGTGCATTACCCCCGGTGGTGGTTTCCGGGTTGCCGAACATAACACCGATTTTCATGCGGATCTGGTTGATAAAGATCACCATGCAGTTGGTCTGCTTGATGGAGCCAGTCAGTTTTCGCAGCGCCTGGGACATTAGTCGTGCCTGCAGGCCCACATGGGCGTCGCCCATTTCACCTTCGATTTCCGCTTTGGGCACCAGGGCTGCCACCGAGTCGACAACAATCACATCCACCGCACCGGAGCGCACCAGCATGTCGGTGATTTCCAGCGCCTGTTCACCCGTGTCTGGTTGGGAAACGTAGAGATCATCAACATTAACGCCCAGTTTCCTGGCGTATTGAGGATCCAGAGCGTGTTCAGCGTCGATAAAGGCACAGGTAGCGCCCTGCTTCTGGGCCTGGGCGATAACGCTGAGCGTTAATGTGGTTTTGCCAGAGGATTCAGGACCAAAGATTTCCACCACACGACCTTTGGGCAGGCCACCAATACCGAGGGCGATATCCAGCTGCAAAGACCCGGTGGAGATGGCTGGAATCGCCTCCTGCTTCTGCTCCCCCATGCGCATGATGGCACCCTTGCCGAACTGACGGTCAATCTGACCGAGTGCCGCGGCTAACGCTTTTTTTCTGTTATCATCCATTGTTCACACCCTCGGGTCGATTCTCGTTGATCAGGTACTGCTGACATAAAACACTATACATTTAAACATATACTGTTTATTTGTCCAGTATAAATCGTTCTGGAATCCAGCTGCATGGTGACTCTCTGTTTCAGGTAAACAGCGTTAGGAAACCCTGCAAGGCACTGATAATGGTCTGGGCACGAATCTGTTCCCGGTCACCGGCAAAATGAAAGTGTTGTACGGCGTTTTCCTGCGCACTGCTCCAGGCAATCCAGACCGTGCCCACTGGCTTTTGC
>JAQFVO010001045.1 GCA_027942505.1 Endozoicomonas sp.
GGGTCGTTCGAAACCTACTGTGACACCGAAAAACGTCACATCCTTGAGAATTGGCTTGACTCCACACAGTATGAAACGATCGAAAAAAATGATCCAGGCTACATTTTCTCTACTTTCCTACACCATTTTTTTCAAGGTACCAGCGTAGCTCAGAATGTCGTCACGTTGTCACCAGGGCAAAACGAAGATTATATTAATCGCTTGCTTGTCGACAAATCCCTCATTAAGCAGTACCTCGACTTCCTCGATAAAGAAAGCATTACCGTCATTGCCAACTATTTACTTAGCGCAACAACGCCAGACGGTGAGTTTCGCAACCATGCCATAACACTGCAGGAAAGAGCCCTGAACCCGGAGAACAATACGCTCCTTGAGGTCATTAGAAGACACTTTTCTTTTAATTCAGCATCGACGACAGCATCGACGACAAGCAGATCACGGTTTCAGGCTTTATTTCAGCAAATTTTCAGCTTCATCTGATGCAATGGTTGCCATGTCGACACAGCCCTGCCACTTCATGCCCCCCATCTACGCCGTCACAGTTAGCCACATGCGGTGATTGCCGGAAGTACCGCTGGTCACTGACACCATATTCCTGACAGGAATAAACGACAAAGTAACGGCGTGAATTTTTTTGAAAAATTATCGCTCTTTAGTTCAACTGTCGCGCAGGCTGTGCCATTATTGTATGGATTTTTTTACGTCAAACCTGTTATCACGCAGGACCTATCCTGGCCAAGTGAATATTTGACCAACACCATGGAAACCATTACCGATATGAAAAAGGTTATTCAAATTTCCGCCCTGGCTGTAGCCGTGGCGCTGGCAGCCGGTTGTCAGGAGAAAGCTGCCCAGGCCCCGGTCGAACTGAACACTGACGACCAGAAAGCAGCCTACGCCATTGGTGCATCCATTGGCAGCTTTGCCAGTCAAACCCTGAAGCAGCAGGAAGAACTTGGTATTGTGCTGGACCGTGAGCTGGTAAAGGCGGGCCTGGTCGACGCCGTGCTTGAGCAGGTTCAGATGAATGAAGAAGAGTTGGGCAACACGCTGCGAACGCACGAACAGAAAATGAACACCGTTGTTCAGGAAAAGGCCAAACAACAGCGTGAAGAGACCGCCAAGGCCGGGGCTGCATTCCTGGAAACCAACGCCGCCAAAGAAGGGGTTACCGTTACCGACTCCGGTCTTCAGTATGAAGTGATCAAGCAAGGTGACGGCGCCAAGCCAACCGCTGAAGATACCGTCACCGTACACTACGTTGGCACACTGACCGATGGCACCGTTTTTGACAGCAGCAGGGAACGTGGCCAGCCGACCACCTTCCCACTGTCTAATGTTATCCGTGGCTGGACTGAGGGTCTTGCCCTGATGCCCGTAGGTTCACAATACCGCCTGACCATTCCGGCTGAGCTGGCTTACGGCGATCAGGACCTGGGTGCGATTCCGGC
>JAQFVO010000378.1 GCA_027942505.1 Endozoicomonas sp.
CAGTGACCTGGGGTATGCCGGTTATCTGATTCGCAGTAAACCGTCCTCGGTTACTGAAGGGGGAGTCCATAGCGGTCAGGGTGCGTTGGATTCGCTGGCCTTTGGCGAGATGTGATTTGAGTAGAAAGCCATCTGTACACCTTTGTTTGCTGCGGTAGTATCCCGAAATGTCCTGCCGCCGCAGATTGGTCTTCCTGGTGCTCACTGCGGCGACCTTCTGGTCGGAAATAAAATGGGAACCATAATCCTCTTCGCCTGTCCAATGGTTTGCTAAATGTTCGTTCTAATAACAACACAGACAGGCCAATCATTATGAGTAGTGTTAACACTCCGCGCCCGGGGCTGTTTCCGGACAGCGGCTATGAAATGGTATTTACCACCAAAAACCCTCAGAAAACCAAAACTGGTGAGTCTATCCTGGTTGGCCTTTTTGGTCCCGGACGGGTGACCAGAGTCAAGCCTGTTAACCTTCGTACACCATCTCAACCAGTGGGTAAAGATATCAGGTGGGGCGCTGAAAGCCGCATTGACCTGATCATGCCTGCCCTGGTTGAGCGAGGGCTTGAACCACAAAAACCGCAAGTCAGGGTCAGCTTTGAAAATGGTCTGCTGGTTGCTACTGAGTCGCCGGAAAAAGAGGTGTCTGATGTGGCCTGTGTCTGCCTGGAGATCCTTGGGCAGCGCTATTTCGGTGAGTCTGTCGCCGTTCCGGTAAAGCTCGAAGGTGAGCCTGTGGGTCTGGTCACCGATGAGATTCTTGGCTACCTCAACAACGATCTGGCCGGGTATGACTTCGTCAGTCGTTATGAGCAGCTGAATCCGGCACAGAAACGGGTGTTCAATCTGACGGTTTTTGGCCATGAGGACGGCCCTGATGAGAACGACGCCACAGGGACTCCCCAGGTTGCCGGTTATCGCCAACGGGTCATAGAAGCACTGCAGGAAAAAGGTGTTGGCGACTACTGGGAAGCGTATTCCAATGGCCGCCTGAGTCGTGACAAAGGACTGTCGCAAGCGCTCAAATCCGCCATAAGCCACTTCATCGACGAACAGCGTGGTGAGAACAAACTCGCTCTGGCGCAAACTTTCAAGCAATCTCTCATTAGCCAGGGATTACCCGCTTCACTGGGTGGGCGTTACGGGCAGACCGTGTGGATGCGCGACTTTGGGATTATGGTCAACACGCTGAACGACCAGGACGTTATCCGACCCGGGGCTTTTTCCGGTCTGCTCGAGTCACTGACAACCATTGCTGATCATCAACACGACAGCGGTTTAATACCACAGGTAGTGATTCCTGATCAGCTGTTAAGTGAGTTCGTCTATCTGCGGGTTCTTGGTGGTGACCGCGGCAAGAGCTGGTACGCTCAGCTGCAAGCATTTTTGCAGGTCAACTACCCCGAAGTGCCCATGCCAGAGCTCGATGCCAAAGACCTGAGAACCCTGGCGATACCCGTACTCAAGGACCGAATCGAAACACTGAAAACGCTCTACTGCGTAATATCGGCCAAAGCGGCTGAGGATGGTCTTACCCTACCCAAGCCAAGCCACACTCTCCACGGCTTTCTGACCGACACCCTGGCCACCCTGACGCCGGGTACCACCGACAGTGAAATTCACTTTATCCGTTCACT
>JAQFVO010000463.1 GCA_027942505.1 Endozoicomonas sp.
AAACCAGCGCACCAGCGGATAAGGAATAACCCTCTGGTTGCCATCAGGTTGACCTATCAGGGTTTTACGCAGTGGCCGGGCCGCTCCCAGCAGGGAAAGCTGAATCATGTCGTCAGCATAAGTGGCCCTATACCTCAAACGGGTTCACGCAAGCTTGCCTGCCCAGTGTCTGCCTGTCTGGCCCCGTATACTTATCCCGTACATTGGTACTTTGTGGGTGTTCGGAAACCGAAACTGTTGTTGAAACTCCATCAAAACCAGAAAAATAAAGGAGAGATATGAGCCAGCAGCCTTGGGTCGTTTGTTATGACATCTCCAAAGATCGGAATCGTAACCGTGCATTGTACACGCTGCGTAAAATCAGTGACGGACGACAAAAGTCGGTATTTGAGTGCTGGCTGGATGCCCGTGAGCGAGCCGAACTGTTTTGGCAACTGGCACCATTAATAGAAGAGAGTGATACCCTGCTCTGTTTTCCAATCAGTCAGGCTCGGCAGGTGATACGGTTAGGTCAGGGCGAATCCCCGTTGTTTGAATCACTGATGGTCATTGGCTGAACCGGCTTTTGGTTTCTTTTGCGGATGGTGCTGCCTGATGCTTTTGGGCAGCGGTGCTATTGGAGTGGCGGAGGGAGTGACGGTATATGCGACATCTGATTATCAGTGAACGGATTAAGGCACTGGAATGTCAGGGTGCTGCGCTGGTGATTCGCCGTGAGCAGGCACCCTTACAGACAATCCCCCTGCGGCGGCTGGAAACCATGGTTTTTCTTCACTCTGTCAGCCTGCCCAGCCGGTTAATCAGTACAGCCGGCGAGCTGGGGATTGCGCTGGTTTATATCAACAGTCATCAGTTGCACAGAAGCTTTGCCATTATCCCGCCAGGTTCTGTACTGGCGAACCTCAGGCTGAAGCAGCTCTTTCTCGGTGGTAATAAACAACAACGTATTCATTGGGTACGCCGGGGGTTGCAGGTCAAACTGCATTATTTGTACAAGCAGGTGTGGCGTTGCCATATACGCCGTCCCGATCATCGACGGCTTCTGACCCGAGTGCTGGGTACTATTGCCAAATGTCGCAAGGAATTACTGGATGCCAGCGACCTGGATGCACTGCGGGGCCTGGAAGGGAAAGCACAGCAAGCCTGGTTTGGTGCTTTGCGTTATTTGCTGCCAGCCAGCCTTGGATTCAACAGCCGTCAGCGGCAGCCGCCACCGGACCCGGTGAATGCCCTGTTGTCACTGACCTACACCCAGATCTACCTGCTGGCCTGGGAAGTCTGCCTGTTGGTTGGGCTTGATCCTGCCATCGGTTTCTTTCATGAATGTGCTGCCAACCGGCAGTCACTGGCTTGCGACCTGATGGAGCCGTTGCGCCCTGTAGCCGAATTATGGGTGTTGCAGCTATTTAATCAGCAGGTGTTCAGATCCCGCGATTTTTCAGTACAGACCTCACTAAACCGTGGCAATAGCTGTTACTTATCTCCATCGGCATTAAAGCGTTACCAGTTGCTGTTTGAACAGCAGCGCAATTCATGGAAGCGCCTATTATTAAAATATTGTCGTGTATTTCGTGATCAGCTAAATCAATGGGAGCCATGATGGCCGACGAACAGCAATGGCTGATTTGTTATGACATTCGACAACCGGCAAGGCTGGTGAAAATACACCGGTTTCTGCGCCAGGAAGCATTGGCGTTACAAAAGTCCGTGTTCTATGCCCGGCTGACCCGGCAGGAGCTGGATGGAATCGTCGCGCAGCTGCAACAGCTTATGGATGAGACAGTGGATGATATTCGTATTTTTCCGTTGCAAGCCGGGCAGTCAATACACTGGCATGGTCGTCCATTGCTACCGGAGTGTATTGATTTTGGCCCAGCTCCGGATATTTGTGACTGGTAATTGAGGTTTGCAGGCAAGCTTGCTTTGCAAGACAAAGAGTTGGTTCTGAAATAGTCTGATAAGAGCGAGCTGAATACCTTAAATAGCCGGTAAAATGCGGTGAGCCAATGGATGCTGAACCGCCGGAGGCAGAACAACCTTGGAAAACCTGGTGATCAATCAAAAAGGAACCCGTCTCTGTACGAAGCAGGGACGCCTGATTGTTCAATACCCTGATGACAGTGGCAAGCAACCATCATCGATCAGTCTTCAGCGGTTAAAACAGGTGGTAGTGACTGCCTGTGTAGAGCTGGATTCTGCAGTATTGCACTTGTTGTCCAACAAAGGGATCCATTTAAGTTTTTACAGCCCCCGCTCTCCAGCCCCCGTTATTGTACTTTCTGAACCGGCCGGTGATGTTATCAGGCGCATGGGACAATACCGGGCCGTGTGCGAAGATACTCTGGCAACGAGAATGGCCCGGGCATTGGTACGCAGTAAACTGATGCAGCAATGGCTTTGGTTATGTCAGCAGGGATTGAGTGAAAATGCAATTACCGTGAAACAGTTGATGGGAAAGATCAGTGCAGCCCAAAGGCCGGCTTTACTGGGTTTAGAAGGGAGTGCAGCCCGGACCGTTTATCAGGCTATGGCCAGTGTGCTGCCAGAACAGTGGCAGTTTTCCGGGCGCAACCGGCGACCGCCCAGAGATCCGGTGAATGCTATGCTGTCTTTTGGCTCGACCCTGATGTATCAGCAGGCCGTTCGGGCATTAATGCGCCAGCGGCTGGATGTGTTTGCCGGTTTTTACCATCAACCCTGTGCGGGCAGGGCATCACTGGCCTGGGATATGATCGAGTTGTTCCGTCCCGCGCTGGAAGCTTTCATTTTTGAGCAGTTGCACAAAGGCCACATTCGGCCGAGTCATTTCACGGCACCGGCAAAGGTTGGTCCTGTTTCAGAAGGGTGTCGGTTTACCTCAGAAGGGTTGAGCCTCTGGTTTCACCATTGGCTTCCCTTCTCCGGAATAACTGAGCGCAGGATGAAAAAGCTGTCGTTGAAATGGGCTCAGGCTGCACTGCAGTATGGGATGGGTTAGTCCGTTGACATCCTCCCACCACTAAACCGTAAGCGGTTATAGTGGGGGATTCCCGTTAGTCACCTAACCGGTTCCTGTTTCAACGTTCGTTGCCCAAAGAGCTAGCTTGGTTATCGCATAAAAGTCTTCATAGGTCCCCGGACTGCGGCGCTTTTAAGGGGATTAAGACTTTCTCAGCTTTACTCTCTTGCAGAACACTGGTGTCCCGGGACCACCCCGCTTTTAAGGAGTAAAGGCTTGAAGAAAACATGTACTTGAGCCTGATCAAAACCAGAGATTACGATCGTGAAAATTCACTGTGTCGTGTTTTCCTCAGCTATTGCGAATATAACCAACCTCAACACACAAGCTTGCAAACGTAATTTTTCTGCCTCGCCTCCATTATGCTTAATTGACTCAAGACAAGGCGTTAGCCCGGGAAAAAGTGAATGATCTGGCCTGTCTTTTGTCAACATTGATTATCTTTGCAACATGAGGTTTCTGGCTTGAACCATCCGTCACCCACACTACAGCAGCAGCAGGCTATTGACGCGATTATGGAATTTGTTCGTAGCGACAATGACTGCTTTATTCTCCGGGGAAGTGCGGGTACCGGTAAAACCACACTGATAGCTCATCTGTTGTTATTGCTGCAACAGCAGAATGTTGCCTTTCATGTTCTGGCACCTACGGGTCGGGCCAGCCGTATTCTCGGTTCTAAAACCGGTATTCCTGCATCGACGATCCACAGTCAGGTTTATCATTTTGATCGCTATGAGATCCATGAGCAGGCCAGTGGTGATAACGATGCAGGTCTGTGCCTTCATTTCAGTCTGAAACAGGCTGACCATGAGCATGCCCTGTATATTGTTGACGAAGCCTCCATGGTGGGTGATGCCGAGAGCCGACAGGACAGTATGCGTTTTGGCTCAGGATGCCTGTTAAAAGATTTGCTCACCTATGCCCGCATTACCCGCCCGGGGCGGGAAAAAACGGCTGCGGGCAGTAAAGTGCTGTTTATTGGCGATCCCGCACAGTTGCCCCCGGTGCAAGAGTCTTTGTCACCGGCTCTGTCTGAACAGTGGCTGCAGGCGCATTATCATTTGCACTGTGCTTCATTTGAACTGACAGACATTCAACGGCAGGCTCGTGGCAGCTCCATTCTGGAAAAGGCTACAGCGATTCGCAACGCGATTGCTGAGCAGAAGTTCAACACCTTTGATATCAGCGATCAGCCTCCGGGAATTATCAGTGTCACCCCGGCCGAAGGTATCCAACAAGTGCTGTCCTCTTACCAGCGCACTGCACATCAGAGTCGCGGTCCGGGATCGTCGGTTATGGTGACCTACAGCAATGCTCGTGCCCTGGATCATAATCGGGCAGTGCGTGAGCAGCTCTGGGGTGACTACCTGTTACCGGTGCAGCAGGGTGAGCAACTGTTGGTGAATAAAAATGCACCCTTGTATCGTTTATCCAATGGTGATCTGGTCAAGGTTAACCGGGTGCTGGGCGCTGGCCAGAGCCGCCGGATAAGTATGCGAGGTGTTAGCGAACCGGTGTTGTTGAGTTTTGCTCAAGTAGAGCTGGTCTATCGGGGATTTGATGGCCAGAAAATGTATATCGAATGTCTTATGCTTGAGAACCTGCTGGGGTCAAGGGAAAGAAGCCTTACCGCGCTGGAACAGCGTGCCCTGCTGGTGGACTTTCGGCAGCGCAATTCAGAGCTGAAACCGAAAACGGCTGAATTCCAACTGGCTCTGCGCCAAGACCCCTGGTTTAATGCTCTGCAGGTTAAGTATGGCTATGCCATGACTTGCCACAAGGCCCAGGGCGGAGAGTGGGATACGGTGGTAGTGGATTTTGATGGGCAGCAGACGGGGCAGAAAGAAGCGTTTTTTCGCTGGGCTTATACTGCGATTACCCGGGCAAAAACGCAGTTGATGACCATTGCTGCTCCCCGTTTTTCGAGCTATTCCGGGCTTGATTGGGGGGCTAAGCCTGCTGGTGTTCCTGCTGAGTCTGAACGAAATGATACCAGTGCAGAAAAGACCGATGCAGACTGGCAGCGTTTTGCTTTTAATCCCGGTCAGGAACCGCTTTTTGAACTCCATCTGCGACTGCGAGATGCCTGGCAACAGCAGGGTATAGAAATTATAAGTATTGAACATTTGTCTTATTGTCAGCGTTATACCCTTTGCCGTGGTGATTACACGGCAGTGGTTCAATATAGTTACAACCGCTTAAATAAGCCGACCAATGTGCAGGGTATGCTCCGTTTTAGCCATCCGGAATTGTTGGCCGAGGCTGAGAGTCTGCTAAATCAGACCCTCTTTCATTGTGCGGTAGAGCCAGGGGGGGGAGTGCCATTTATCCGGGTATTTTGTCAACGAGTGAAAAAGTGCATTGCGGGAAGCGGTTTGGAGCTGGTATCGGCAGAGTCCCTTTCTTATCGCTTGCGACTCGGATTCTCAGATGGCGTTCTGGTGAAAAAAATTGACTTTAATTACAACGGTGCCGAGCAATGGACCCGGGTAGAGGAAGTGGGTGGTCCCGGAGCCAGTGGTGGCATTCTTGACAGGGTTCGGTCATTGCTGTCA
>JAQFVO010000504.1 GCA_027942505.1 Endozoicomonas sp.
GCAGAAAAGGTCCGGGGCTTGCATCGATCACACTCACTAAGTAATCAAGCTGCCGTTAGGACTTGACAGTTGACAAATAGTTCCTGAGCGCAAAACAACTTTCCCAGACCAACAACCCAGACTGTGATGCTGACCATCAGCGTCAATGATGACAGATCACACCAGTGCGAAAATTTTTCGAACGGTCATGCTCAATTCCGTTTAGCCACATCACCTCATCGTTAACCATTGTCGCCAGGTGAGTATTCAGAACGATTTTTTTCAAGCCCTGATAACCCGTGTTTATTTCCACATAGTCGCTATCGCTGGCTTCAATCAGCTGCACCAGGTGACGGAGACTGCGTACTCTCTCCCCACCCACACTCTCCACCGGCCGCAGGAAAGTATCGTGATACCCTCGATTTGCCTCATGCGGAAGCACCTTCAAGATAACGACGACTTCGTCTTTGTCGGCAAAACGAAAATTATTCAGCAGCACGGGCGTTAACCCGGCGTAGGAAATCAGCTCGTGACCGGCGCCCATCAACAGCTCGCGGGTGACCCGGATAAACACCAGCCCCTGGTAGATGAAATACGACGGTGCACAGTCACCATCAACACCGAGCAGCAAATCGTGATTGATAGGTCGGGCCAGAGTTACCGTTACCTCTTGCTCCTGGTGGTTACGGATGACTTTGACGTCAAGACGCTCACCCACCTGCCGGGAGTGAATAACGTAGTCCATGGAGACCCGTTCACTGCCACGAAAGGCGATGGTTCCGTCATGCCCCACCGGCTGCCCGTCCAGCTCGATAATGACATCGTCTGGCTGGAGCACACCGTCCGCGGCAGAGCCGGGTATGATATGGCGCACCAGCACCCCCCGGTTATCTTCAACGGCGTACAAGGCCTTGAAGAAGCCGTTTTCCAGCTGTTCCGTCTCAACCCCAAGGCTGGGCACACCATCGTACTTGCCGTCGGCAACGTCCTGAAGGAAGTGACGAATAATGGTCACCGGCACAATATGGGCAATGTTAGCGGCTTCAAATGGACTAAACCCCTGCATCAGCACCCCAATGATCTGACCGTCCACCACCGCCGGCCCGCCGCTGTTGCCGGGATTACTGGCAGCATCAATCTGACCTGCCAGAAAGGAGAACCCTGAGTGGCTGTAGGGCTGATACTCCAGGCGCGACAGAACGCCTTTGGTCGCGCTGATGGTATCGCCACCTATGGGATATCCGAGCAACATCAAATCGGTCTGCAGGGGTGGCAACTGTCCCAGGGGAATGGGCACGGTGTCGGCAAAAAACGCGGCCTCTTCATGGTCATGAAACGGCACCAGCAGCGCCAGGTCCAGCTCCTGGGAAACCCACAGTGGCTTGAGCTTGTAGCGTTCTGTCTGGCCGTTTTTTCTGCCCTCAATATAGGTGTGAGCACTGATTACATGGCTGTTGGTCAGCACAACTCTCTGCCCACTGTCAGGCAACCGGATAATAGCGCCGGAGCCGTGCCTCTGCCGTGGCCCCTGGTTGGCCCAGGGATTCTGGTGATCGTACTGATTGAAGGAGGTATAGATTTTGATGATTGAGTCCCTCACGCCTTCATCCTGAAAACGCACTGACGGGGGACTGGCCGTCAGCGGTCGTAACTCTTGCTGAGTCGGCCAGTCAAGATCAAACGCGTGGCCGACAGGCGCCAGCAAAGCAGAGAAAAAGGCTAAAACAACATAGTAGAGCCTTGCCATCAGCCACCTCACGTATCAGAGAAAGAACACCTGAAACTAGCACAAAAAATAGAACCTGCGACCATGATTGGGCGGGTGCCACGGCATTTGTCGAATGCTTTTGGTATAATCACTCCCGTGCATCGTTGCTATTTTCGTCCTGCAAGGCTGTGAATATGATTGTTCTCTCTCCCGACTCCGTGAACGAAATGTATGCTCAACATCTTGACTGGTATCCCGCCATTGTTAACCCCCCGTCACCGCCTGTGCAGATCAGTGCTCTGGCCGAGATCATGACGCAGTTTGATCTTGTTCTACTGGACTCCTTTGGAGTGCTTTGCCGAGGCAGCACGGCCATTGATGGTGCCCCCGAGGCCATACAACTGCTGCGGCAAAACAGTATTCCTTTTTGCGTAGTATCCAACGACACATTGACCAATCGCACCGTTGCCGCCGCCAAGTATCAACCCCGGGGCTTCAATTTTACTGCCGATGAGGTGGTAACCAGTCTGGATATCACTGAACGCTACCTGAGCACCTTGACCCGACGGGACAATATCGGCGTCATCGCCCCTATGGAGCACCCATCCGATCACCTGATTGATGGCATGGTCAGACTCAATGGCTGTAACGGGGAAATACCGGCAGACGTTGATACCCTGCTTTTTCTGACTGGCGCAGGCTGGACCAGCAAAATGCAGGAAAACCTGGTGGACAGTGCCAACGGCCGTCAGTTCCGACTGGTAGTAGGCAATCCTGACATCGGCGCCCCACACGGTGATCACATTACAGCAACACCCGGATACTTTTTGGCAGACCTGGTGGAACAGACAGCCCAGAAAGCCCGGCCAGTACTGTTCGGCAAGCCCGACCGGGCTATTTTTCAGGCAGCAATCGCTCCTCATCAGATCACCGACCCATCCCGGGTGCTGATGGTTGGTGACACGCTCTACACTGACATCCTCGGCGGCAACGCCATGGGATTCAAGACCCTGCTCCTTCAGTGCGGCATCTACCAGCATGAGAATATCGACAGAATCATTGCCCGCTCAGGAATAAGTCCAACCTATATCGCCCCGAGCCTGTAGACAGTCACCAACAGCGTGTTTAATACTCCTGCTCTTAAACCACCTGGCTTGAGGAGGAAATATCGGCTTCAATGATTTCCCCGAGCCAGTCAAGAACTTCTGATTCAGCAGAGCTTAACGGCATTTGCATTTGGTGTGCTGGCGTGGGAATGAGGGAAACTGAGGGGCTGACATCGAGCAAGTCATGCATTATCTCGTTGATTCGTCTGACCGGCTCTTGCTCAGCTATTGATTCGTCGTCGTTTGACGAAGTACAGCCAAATCGACTGGCTACGGGACTGTGCCGGGATGGCATGCCGGCATCCAGTAGCCCCTGCGCTACAAACTGGCACTGTCCGGACATGACCACCATGGCTGTCGGTTGTGAGGAGATCATCATTTGCCTACCTGAAACTTCAGTGGCGAGCAGAACTTTTACACCCTTGCCCGAACGAAGGCCCTCACGTCGACGCAGGTGGGTCTGTGCCTGGAGCACCGCTGCATTGGAAGGAAAGCCCGAGCCCTGATTTTCAGCGGCCACAACTTGCAACAGATCCTGATCAAGCCGACCAGCGCGCTGCAAGGCTGGCAGTTGCAGGAGATTCAGCTGCTCTTCGGGGGCAGGCAACCCCTTATCCCGGTACAAAGAGCTGAAACAGCGTAGCAGTTCCATTTGCTTGTCCTGCACGCCGTGGCACTGAATCAACCGGAACAGCGAGATAATATCCTCACTCCGAGGAATCCCACTGCCGTGACACATCACAGAAAGGGCACGCAGACGCGCCAAGTCGGGTAAACCATCTTCACGCAGACAGGGCAGCTGCAACAGATTGTCCACCGCCTGAAGGGGGGGGATACCTCTGCCGTGGCAGATGTTGGCGATGGACCGTAGCAATGACAGGTGAGGCTTGCCGGCCAACTGCACGCTTGGCAGTTTCAGCAGCCCCTCTAACTCACCAGCATCAGGACAGCACCTTTTGTGACACATGGATGAGACTGAAGAAAGCAGCTGCGCATTAAGCTTCCCTTCTTTTTGCAGGATTGGTATCGACAACAGAGCCACGACATCCTCAGCCCGGGGAAATCCCCGGCCATTATACATGGAAGCGATAGACCTGAGGCCACCAGCACGTACCACGGTCTGAATGTCGGCGTCAGTCACCTTCAGAAAGTTAGTGATCGCAATTTTCGTCGCCGTGCTTGACGGCCCCCGGTAGATCATGCTGGTGAGTGACTGAGTACTTTGATTTTTTGTGGCATCGACATTGGCAAAATAACAGTACGCTTTGTCGAGCAGTTGTACTTTGCAATCATTTGGACACTGCGCCAGCATTTTGAAAAATGTGTCCTTAACACGGATGCTGCGTCGTCGGCAAAGCGTGATAAAGCGATCCTTCGCCTTGGCAATCCCGGCCTGCCTTGCCTGCTGCAAGGAAGCAGCGCCACTGGCAATACAAGCTCGTCTCATCCCCATTGCCGCCCCCCGCTCCCTGCCAGATAACGACGCCACCATAGGGGCAGCTGACCCAAACGGGCCACCTGAAACCCGTCTACCAGGATAAGGAGTCGAGCCACCCCCGTCACCCCGCCCGGCAGCGGCCGATGATGGCCATGACCTTACAACCGGGATGGCATAGCTAAAGGTGAATGGGTGCAACCTGTTCATCCCCACTGCTGGAGGGCCTGATGGCCCGCACTCTTCTGATGCACTACCGGCGGCAGCGTGCCAGGAAAATGATAACTTGAGCGTCACTTTTGACCAACAGAGATTAGCGTGATTTTTGGGCGCCGGAAAAAAAACAATAAGCCTCTGCACAATAATTATTTTTCCAAACCCTAGACATCAACATGTTGTCTTACAATGGCTTTCTCAAAATTACCGTGCGCCCTGATGCAGCAGCTTAGCTAATACCAGATGATGGCAAGGACGCACTGCCCTTGCTTGCCAATAAATGAATCCGGGCGCATGATAACGCGCTCGTGTTAATCGAGCTTACTCTGCACTGACATTGATGCCAGGGAAAAAAGACGACTCAAAATGACCAGCCAACAATCACTCGGCCAAGACGCCTCGTTTCAGTTGCAACAGATTGGCATTATCCACTCCTGTTACCGCCAGAAATTTGGTATTCCCCGTCAACCAGGTATTGTCACCGCTGCCGAAACCACTTTGGAACTGCTTGCCCCTTTCAACCAGGAAAATCTGGTGCGCGGGCTGGAAGGTTTCTCGCATATCTGGGTGCACTTTATTTTCCATCAGACCATGGACGAAGGCTGGCGACCGACTATTCGCCCTCCCCGTCTGGGAGGACGACAACGTATGGGTGTATTCGCTACCCGCTCAACACATCGACCAAATCCCCTGGGAATGTCGGTGGTAGAACTGCAAAAAATTACTTCGGGCAATGGTCGTCTGGTACTGCACCTGGGTGCAGCCGATCTGCTTGATGCTACGCCGGTTATTGATATCAAACCCTACCTTCCTTACGCTGATGCCATAGCCGATGCCAAAGGTGGTTTCGCTGTGCTGCCCACACAGATGGCTGAGGTCAAGTTCACTGATCAGGCCATGAACCAGTGTCTTCGTTATGAGCAGCGCACCGGCCGGAAACTGGTGCAGTTGATTGACCAGGTGCTTGGGCAGGACCCTCGCCCTGCTTACTTGCGGGAATCGTCCGGGCGTCGGCACGGTACGGCGTTATGGGACCTGAATGTGGTGTGGGAACACACTGACGGGTATTTCCTGGTCAGGGAACTCGAATACTTAACAGCGAACTGAATAATGATTATTCCCTACAAAATGCTCGACGAAGATACACTACGAAATCTCGTTGAGGAGTTTGTCAGCCGCGACGGCACCGATAACGGTTACGACGACACGCTGTCAGGCAAAGTAGCGCAAGTGTTGCGCGGCCTGAAGTCCGGTGAAATGGTTGTGGTTTTTGACCATGAAAGCCAGACGGCCAATATTTTGTCAAAGGAGGCGGCGCAACGGCTGGAGGTGCAGTAAAGAAACCTGACGATCATTTCACTCATCTTTCTATCGCTGCCCCCATTGCACACCGCTGTACTAATGAGTAAAGGAGCTTATGATTCCGACAGCAACTGAGCCAGACTGGTCGCTGTCCAGTTGCCAATTGACTACAGGCTACAACGGCGCAACTGCTCACCATAATTACTGGCCCGCCGTTTGACTTTGCCGGCAGTACTGAGCAGCCACTTTTTGCCTTTATAACTACCCCTGGAGTAACCGTACCAGCCTTCGTGGTAGTTCAGGTACTGCTGGTCTGCGGCCCACAGTGAGGTGCCGTTTATCTCTCGGGATTTATGGGTATACCAGCCTATAAAGTCTATGGAGTCACCAAAGTCTTCACGGCTGGGAAAGAATCCGCCAGCCTCATCCACATATTGATCCCAGGTACCGTCCTGAGCTTGAGGGTAACCGTAAGCTGAGGAGTTTCTGGGCAGCGGAATAAACAGAAACCAGGGCCGCGGCGGTCGCACATCATGCCGGTAAGACGACTCCTGATACATAATGGCCATCATCACCTGAATGGGTGTTCCCCAGCGTTTGTTGGCCTTTTGCGCATCCTTGTACCAGCTGCGCTTCTCTTTGAAGATGCTGCACAGGTTTTGCGGCTGCTGTGGCGGGGTGGTGTTGGCACAGCCGGCCAGCACCATGGATACAAGCAGAATGACCAGTGTTCGATCCAATGTAGACTTCAATCAGTTATCCCTCTGGTAAGTCAATGTTGCTAGCAGGCAGAATCAATCCGTCACCCATTCCTGTTGCATGCGCGTAAAATCATCCTCAGTGACAATACGTACGCCCAGTTTGCTCGCCTTGGCCAGCTTGGAACCCGCTTTCTCGCCGGCCAGCAATGCTGATGTTTTTGCCGAGATTGAGCCTGAGACTTTGGCACCCAGTCGCTGCAAAAGTGCCTTGCCCTCATCGCGGCTCATGGTATGTAACGTGCCGGTCAGCACCCAGGTCTGCCCGGCCAGCGGTTGTTCTCCAACCACTGTCGCCTCTACCGTCCCTTCCACCCCTTTGGCCAGCAGCGCCTCGATCACCTCACGATTATGTTCCTGCTGGAAAAACTTGTCGATATGACCGGCCACCACAGGACCAACATCATCAACGGTTTGCAAGTCTTCGGCAGAAGCAGCCATCAATTGATGCAAATCTTGATAGTGCGCCGCCAGTGCCTGTGCCGTTGATTCGCCCACTTCACGGATGCCCAGGGCATAGATAAAGCGAGGCAGTGTCGTTTTTCTTGACCGGTCAACGGCGTTGATCAGGTTCTCAGCCGACTTTTCGCCCATACGCTCAAGGCAGGCCACTTGATCAACCGACAGCGAAAAGAGATCGGCTACGGTGGCAACCAACTGACGGTCAACCAACTGCTCAACCAGCTTTTCCCCAAGACCATCAATATCCATCGCCTTACGTGAGGCAAAATGTTTGATAGCCTCTTTGCGCTGGGCCGCACAGAACAAGCCACCAGTGCAGCGCAGCGTGGTTTCTTCCCGCTCCAGTTGTGAATCGCACGCCGGGCAGCGATCGGGGAATTCGATGGCACGGGCATCGTCCGGACGCATAGAGTGGATGACCCGGCTCACTTTGGGAATAACATCACCTGCGCGAAGAATAACTACACTGTCGCCTATTTTGATATCCAGCCGCTGGATTTCATCCATATTGTGCAACGTAGCGTTGCTTACCGTGACACCACCGACAAACACCGGCTGCAAACGAGCCACCGGAGTTATGGCACCGGTTCTACCTACCTGAAACTCCACATTCACCAGCGTGGTGACCGCCTCCTGGGCCGGGAACTTGCGGGCAATGGCCCAGCGCGGTGCCCGGGAGATAAAACCGAGCGTCTGCTGCTCGGCGATGGCGTTAACCTTGTAGACAATACCGTCAATCTCGTAAGGCAGATTTGCCCGCTTCTCCACCATGGCTTGATAGTACTGTTCGCAAGCTGCAAGCCCTTTAACCACCTTTAGTTCTGGACAGACCCGCAACCCCCACTTGCCCAAACAGGCCAGAATTTCGCTGTGTTTGCCAGGCAACGCGCCACCCTCGACAATGCCGACACCATAGCAATAGATTGTCAGCGGCCGTCGCGCCGTGATACGTGAGTCCAGCTGTCGCAAACTGCCGGCGGCAGCATTGCGCGGATTAACAAAAAGCTTTTCACCCCTGGCTTTAGCCCGCTGGTTCAGCTGAGCAAAACCGGCACTAGGCATATACACCTCACCTCGTACTTCCAGGCGCCGGGGCCAGTCATCTGAGCTGAGTCGCAGAGGAATCGCTGAAATGGTACGAATATTTTGGGTGATGTCCTCTCCGGCGGTGCCATCACCCCGGGTGGCGGCCCGAATAAAACGCCCATCTTCATACAACAGACTGACGGCAATACCATCGAGCTTTGGCTCGCAGGCATATTCGATCTCTGTCGTACGATCTAGCCGCTCCTGAATTTTGCGATTGAAGTCGGCCTGATCCTCCTCATTAAAGGCGTTATCCAGAGAGAGCATGGGCAGCTCATGGCGGACCTGGCCAAAAGCCTTCAGCGGCGCCCCGCCCACACGCTGAGTGGGTGAGTCATCGGTAATCAAATGAGGAAACGCCGACTCCAGGGCTTTCAGACGGGCATAGAGCCTGTCGTACTCAGCGTCGGGAATATCTGGCTCATCAAGAACGTAGTAGCGATGATTGTGATGGCTGATCTGCTGGCGTAACTGAACAATTTCCTGTTCTGCCTGCTCTGGAGAAGAGATATCTAAAGTCATGTCCGATAAGGTGGTCCGATACTGACACGGTAGTCGGCTGCCAGCAGTCGACTCTGTAAAGCCAGGAGGCTGTCCGAGAATAGCGCCCGTAGCGAGGTTTGCGAGAAACAGAGGATAAAAATTTCTGCTTCTAAGGAGAATAGCGGGGCTATTTGAAGGAGAAGCAGGAATTTTCAGACTAATTTATCGTAACCGCGTGACTGCCTGAATGCAGGAGCCAGAGGAGTCGCGCAGGGCAGTCTATTCTCGGACAGCCTCCTAGTGTACCGGCTGACGAGCCAGTTGTTTACGTTCATACTCACGAATACGCTGGCGATAATGCTCAAGAGTCTGCTGGGTCATCACGCTGAACTGTTCATCTTTCATCTCTCCGCCCAGGTCAAGGCTAAGGCGTCGGGCAGTCTCAACCATCAGGGCAAAGGCCTGCATGGGCATCTGTGGCCCGGGCAAACCCATGAACATGCTCAGGGCCGGCGTTTGCGTGGATTCCAGTTCATCAATCGAAAACGTTCCGGGCTTGACGCCGTTAGCCACGCTAAAGAGGATTTTGCCAGTTCCGTCTACGTTGGTATAGCGGTGGAAGATGGACATATCGCCATAGCGCAAGTCGCAGGCCAGCATAGCCTGCATAAGCTGGTCGCCGGCAAAAAACTCACCACTTCTGGCCAGGATATTGATGACAATCACCTCGCTGGCAGGTGGCCTGTCTTTCAGTTTCTCGGTCGTCACGTCAGCAGGCACCGTTTTGTTCAGGCTGGGTCGGCCCTCGCGCTTTTGTGTGGGAGTTCTGTCTGCCTGAACGCTCTGATCCTCTGCCAGCGTCCCGTCAGCATCACGAGATGTAACTGACCGGTCACTGCTGCGCTGTGGGGAAGATGCCGTGCCTGCTGTTACCTTGCTGTGCTGCTTTTGCGTGCGATCATCCTCTGTTGCCAACGGTCTGGTGTTATCTTCCTCTACACCAACGTCATTTGTCGTTTTTAATGACGCCTGCCAATGTCTGGCCGGTGCTG
>JAQFVO010000543.1 GCA_027942505.1 Endozoicomonas sp.
ACGGTGCCGACCTGGACTTTACTGATCAGCGCATTCAGGTACCAGGCTACGGAGAGCCACTGAACCTGGAGATGGCAAACCCATTCTGGGCGTTTTAATCCGCCGAGGGGGTCGCAAAAGGCTCTGAAAAGAAGGGAACCACGAAGAACACGAAGAGCACTAAGAAGAGCTTTTCTTTTCTTTTCCTTTGTGTCCTTCGTGTACTTCGTGGTTCAAGGCTTTTAGGCTTTTTGCGACAGCCTCGGCTCAGGGTCGTTGGTCGACCCGTTCATTTCTTAACCTTCTCGTTAACGATCTGTTCTAACGCCTCGGTTTGCTGCAACAGCCAGCGGTCTATGGGCCTGCCGCCCATAGCCTGGGCAACAAAGACGGCGCTCATGGTTGTGATCAACGATGGCAAGAACAAGTTATAATCGTGCGTCATTTCTAAAACCAGAAAGACACCGGTGAGGGGTGCGCGCACGGTGGCAGAAAAAAAAGCAGCCATCCCCGTCAGACACAACACGGCAGAGCCTGCAGACAACTCGGCCGGGCAAACAGTGTCCACGATGCAGCCCAGCAATCCACCCAGCGCCAGCGCCGGCATCATCATGCCTCCGGGCACGCCACTGCCAAAACAGATCAGTGTGGTCACAAATCGCAATAAAAACCAGATAACCAGTGTCGTCAGTGGAAAGGCTTCATGGGTGAGATCGATCATTAGTGCTGAACCATTCAGAACAATGGCGGGAAATATGACCAGTAATGCCCCCGCTCCAGCCCCAATACAGGCGATTATGAACAGATAGCTGAGTGGTTCATTACGGTGTATCAGCACGAAAGCCTGACGGGTAATCATAATGACATGGTTGAATATCACGCCCATCACGCCACTGATCATGCCCAGGATGGACAGGACAGGAATGGCGGAAAATGGTGCTTCATCAAGCGCTGTGGTCAGCAGTATGGGATGATTCCCTTGCAGTAGCCGGGTGATGATGGTGGCCGTGATGGTGGCGATAATCACCGCTTTGAACGAGACAAACGTATAGTGAAAGTCAGGTAGCATCTCTTCGGCCACGACAAACATAATTCCTGACATGGGCGCATTAAAGGCACTTGCCATGCCGGCGGCGGTGCCGGAGACCATCAGAGTGTGTTGAACACCCTTGTCGTGCAAACGAAGCGAGTCATGGATCATCTGACCAGTACTGGCACCGATTTGTGCTGAAGGTCCCCCCTGGCCAAGAACCATGGAGCTGCTTATGGCACAGATGCTCCCCACCAGTTTTACTGGGATGATGCGCCACCAGCGCGCTGAGCGCACTTCTTCAAGGCAGCCTTCTACTTCTGAAATGCCGGAACCCTTGGCCTCCGGAGCAAATGTGAACACCAGGAAAGCAGACAGACCGCTGAGCAAGGCACTGGTCAGCACTATCAGGGATAGACTGGACAGGGTGTCGGTCGACAACCAGTCCAATCGTGACCGTTCAATCTCCCCAATCACGGTTCTCATAACAGAGCAGAGCGTGCCGGTGAATGCCCCGACCACCGCTGAGGCCAGAATAGTGACGGTGGCACTGACGGAACTGACTGCCATGGCTGGATCTTCTTGGTTTAGCGGGCGGGAGCGTAAAAGCTGTCACCAAGGATAGACCAGAGCTGTTCAGGATTCATTATTTCGACCAGCCGGAACTGGTTAATGATTAATCAGGACAAGTCGATAAACCTTGTGCAATTGTCGTGCATTGTGTTTGTTGACAGACCAACCGCCTTAACTCGCCATGAGAATCAGAAGAAAACCAGAGTTATTCCATGCAAAAAAGGACTTTATACATCGGTAACCTCGCCTAC
>JAQFVO010001078.1 GCA_027942505.1 Endozoicomonas sp.
CGCTGTTCTGCTGACTTGGTTAAACGGGCCTCTTTACAGCAGTGGGCAACAAAAAATATCGGTAAGGCCTTACAGGCTGATAACTCTTTTTTAGTTTCCAGTCGGATTTCATCGGCCAACTCCTTTGGTGACAACAAAGTCCGGTGACTGGCTATTTTCCGGTCATGGATCAGTGACGCTTGTTCTGACGCAACGGGTGATGATATTTGCGATTGAGTGACTGCAGCCTGATGTTTAACATCTCTTCCCGTGAAGTTTTTATGGCTGGAGTTTTTTTTTGAAACTTTTATGTCCGTAGATTTTTTGTCTGACTTGGGGGACCTCTCACTCATGACCAGAGGTAATGATTTTACCCGAACATCCATAATACTTTCACTCAGAAGAGGTTTAACTATTGGCCAGGAGGATACGAGTTTATCTCATATTCCCAACGACTGAATCTTTTTCCGATCAGGAATATTGCCACCAATTTAAGAAAATGGTATTCGTGACCATGAAACCACTGCCGTGAATCGTCCAAGAAAAGCGAAGACAGACGAAAACTATGAAACACTGCTCTAACCATTGAGCACACTAACGACTTTCTTTGTAAGGTATTTATAGAGCCTATAGACGAAACCACCAACCCAAAAATTAAAAAAATTTCTCTTAGTAGAGGAATGGGGTAGTCCGGGTCACAATAGTCTGCCCCGCGGGGGCTTATTTTCTCCCTGTCTTTTAAACAAGAATATTTTCACTCGTAATGGTTAGAGCAGGTCCGCCACTTTCCAAACGGACAAGCTGCCCGATAGAAGCTCTCATATAAATCTCCATTTTTTAGAAAACACTGTCATATTCAAAACTTTTATTTTGTTCCATAGTGCATTAAGAATATTGTCTAAAAATACGAGAGACATCACCATTTCTACATTAAGAAAATACTATAGACACCACAGTCATTCTGTACATGGACGTTCTTAAGGTGGACATTAAGCTTGCTCCTCCATTATTAATGGCTTACGGATAGAACCACGAAGGACACAACAAAAAAAATGTCTTTTCCTTCGTGCTCTTAGTGTCCTTCGTGGTTCCATCTT
>JAQFVO010000610.1 GCA_027942505.1 Endozoicomonas sp.
ATGAGGCCAGAGGTTACAGGGGGCGTTTGGGGCCAATGAAAAAACCACCAAACCTCGTTCATCGTGAGCCCGTCGAAAGATGCCGCCAGTGAACTCCGACAAGCACAACGCGAACGAGGTGCATGAATCTGTTTGATAGCTCTTTACGACACCCATCATCGCCGGGACGAGGGACGTCTTGTAATTTCTACCATGCTGTCTCTTAGGAATTGTCCTTAAATAACTTCCACATTCTATGTAATCCACAAAATGAACATTTGCCACGGAGGTACGGAGTAAAGAAAAAAATCTTTTCCTCTGTGCCTCCGTGGCAAAAAGAGGAAATTATTCGGGGACAATTCCTTAATGGCCCTTCCCTAAGCTCTTTTCAACATCAGTACCCTGTGATTCCCTAATATCCACCCCAAAAGGACCCGTTTCTGGCTGCATGTTATTCCTCTCCCCGGGTACCGGGCTTGATCTTTTTTCCTGACACAGCTGTTAGTCAAACCAATCTCCCGTCGTTTTAAAATTTTAATCACGCCCTGGATACTGATTATTTGTCATATGATCCAGAAATCTTTTAAAAAACCTCCGAGGAACTGATTATGGTTATCACCGCAGCAACTGAAATAGCTTATTTCCAATACAAAACAGGGGCACTCACAAGTGACCCTCGTTTTATGGCCCATGAAGTCAAAAAGAAAGACTGTGCTGCCCAGATGAGTGGTGCCCCCCGATCAGATAAGGCATCATCTCGTTCTGGCGTTGATTCTTATAACAAGGTACGCAAAACAGGGGACCTGCCAAGAACTCAGGGCCGCTAAAGCTCCGGCAACTGCAAGAAACCCTTATGTGCTACCATCATCCCCGCCTGTGCAGCCCAACCCTGTCAGGCGAGGCTTTACACGAAAATATGGTAAATGCCCTGCTCAAAGGACAACGTTTCAGAGTAATCAAGCTCCTGCAGTTTTGGGGAAGTATTGGTATAGTAGTGCCTTCTCATGGGTCACCCGATACAATTCCTGTGGTGAAGGTGCCCATAAACTGTCGCTAATCGAGTATGTACCATGAGTTCTCATCGTATTAATGAACTGATCGAACTGCTGACCCCTGAATGGCAGAAGCAGGGACATCTGAACCTGGTCGAGATTATCGAGTTGCTGGCCAGAGACGCCGGCCATATAGGACCACTGACCGATGTCACAGACGATCTTCTGATCTACCACCTGAAAATGAAGGACACAGCGCCCGATGCGATGATCCCCGGCATTGCCAAGGATGTTGAGGTGGACTTTAAAGAAGCACTGTTGAAGGCCCGCGGCTGCAAATAACTCTTCTTGCTCATGAACCGTTCCAAGTTCCGGCTACTCGTGCCGTTCCCCGAAGGATGGGAAATCCTGTCGCCGTCATTGAACTATATCGAATTTATTTCTGTCTCTTAAGCCATCAGGCGCATTGATAGCCAGGAAAAAATTTTGAACACTCTCACCTGTGCAGGCATCAGGGCTGCCGGTTATCCTCCCGGGGATAACCCTGCCAGCATTCTTCCCCGGCACGACGAACAGAAGTCTCTCTGCTGCTGTTTTCCGTTCTTGCGCAAGCTTTTCTCGCAGTCCGCACATCCCCGGCAAATCTCTGAATCGACATCGCAGGAGGGGCCGCCGGCCACTGAAACCCGGCAACGGCGGATTTCTGTCCTCTCTGCCCCTGCTGACCCGGGAACAATCAGCAATCTACCCGAAATGCTGGCCCCGGAACACCGGGAGACAGCAGTAGCACTGTGCCAGCTGTTGAACATCCGCCTGCTCCGGCTGATCCAGTCAGGGGCGCAGGGATCGATTTATCAAGGTATCGATGACAGTAATGGCGAATTTGCCATCAAAATCATGACCGGCTCGGTGCGCTTTCGACGTGAACTCAGTGGCCTGATACTGCCTGAACACCCCAACATCGCCACTGTTTTTCACCTGCTGCTTTATGATCCCGACTACGAAAGACACCTGACGGTCAGCAAACAAAAGGCACACCTGTCGTATCGGTTCGACCCGACATTGCAACTCAGAGCTGTAGTCAGTCAACTGGTGCCCGGCAGGGATTTAGGGGAGGCGCTGTCGAACTGGGTAGCGCCGGGTCCGAGGTTGGCCATGGTCATTGTCGGTCAGCTGGTGCAGGCACTGAAACACTGCCACATCAATAATGTTCTGCATCGTGATCTGAAACCGGAAAATGTCTTGCTGTCACCTAACGGGGAGGTGAGACTGGTCGATTTTGGCCTTGCCGACCAGCTGCTCCCAAACGGGCGCAGGTATTCTGTGCTTGGCTCACCCTGTTACGTGGCTCCGGAGATTGTTTACGATTCCAGTCATCGGTTCAATCGCCTCGGACACAGTTTTCCGCTGGATGCCTGGGGGTTGGGCGTGGTGTTGTGCGTCGCCCTGACCGGCACCTCCCTGGACCGTCTGCTGAGGGAAAAAGGTGACTCGAGGATACTTCGCAGAGCTGCCTTGAACGAAATTTCTAACTTGCAACACTGCATTTATCCAGTGCGACTTGCCGAGATGGATGACCAGCGAAAGAAAGAGCTCTTTTTCAACGCCGTTCCAGTGAGAGCGAGAAAGGAGCCCGGCCTGTCAGAGCTGTTGGAGTTGGTGGTGGGACTGACCAAAAAATCACCACCAATGCGCCTGACCCTGGCCGAGGTAGAACAACAACTTCAGCAGGAACCTTTTAGCAGTGTCGACTGGTACGAAAATACCGAAATGCTGCAATTATCACGCATCCCCGCCACGGTATCCGTCAGCCATGCCCACTTAAATGCTAACTGCCATCAATCGGTGTGAGTGCTGCTGACACTCCCCGCCCCGGGCGGGGCCGCCGAGGCGAGGCTTGTGCCTCAATTTTGGTCAACAAAAATCAGCTCATCGGTATTGAACCCCAGTGCCCGGGCTTTGCTGATCAACGCCTCTTGCTGTTCAGCACTGATTGCAGGCGTTCTGGCCAGCAGCCAGAGATAGTCCCGGTTGTAGCTGGTGACCAGCGCATGCTGGTAGTCATCCAGTTCAAAGACGATGTAAGAGCCATAAAAGGGGCCATAGAAAGAGACCTTCAGATACCCTTCGTCCACACCCCGGACAAATTTGGCTTTACCTTCCACCTGACGCGGCTCCCCGGTCTTCTCGTCAAGGCCAGAGTTGATTACCCGCACGGTGCCATCCGTGTTCAATGCATAATTGGCCTTGATGTGGCTGAGCCCACGTTCAAAGGAGTGATCGAGCCGGGCAATTTCGTACCACGTGCCCAGGTAACGGCTCAGTTCGAAGGGTTTCACCGGCGTTATGCCCGCAGGTATGCCGGTGCAGCCACTGAGCAGGGTTGCCAGGGAACAAAGTTTGAAGAAATTAAGCAAGCCGCGTGTTGACCACATTTTCAGTCCACTCCGTACAAGGTCTGCAACCAGACGATATCACCATATCTTGAATGAGATAACGTACGGTTGAACAGGTTCAGTTATTATCCAGTGGTGAAAAAACTTTACCTGAGAGGACGGCAACACAGTAATCTTTTTTATTCAGGGGGTATCATCTTTGCAAGGGAAAACACTGTTCCTGTTTACCAACGACCTCAGACTGAGCGATAACCGGGCTTTTCTTGAGGCCGCCGGAAGCTGTCGCCATTTGCTCTGCCTTTACTGCGTCGACCCGGCATGGTTCCGCCCCGGTCGCTACCATGCCAATGTGATGGGCGAGCACCGCTGGCGTTTTTTGCATGAGAGTATTTACTGTCTGGCCAGTCAGCTTGAACAGCGCCAGCAGCAGCTGTTGATCCGGTTTCAGCCCCCGGCTCAGGCTGTTGAGCAGTTAATCAGCGCGCATGGCATTGATACTGTCTACCGCAGCCATAACATCGGCTTTGCCGAGATCGACTACTGGCACAGGCTGTGTCAGCGTCATAAGGAGGTAACGTTTAAAGAAGTCACAACCTTCACGCTGTTTGAGCAAGCTGACTTACCCTTTCCTCTGGACGAACTGCCAGAAACCTTCAGCCAATTTCGCCGCAAAGCAGAACACCTGGATATCACCGCGCCGGTCACGGCGCCCGATATTATTCCCCGCCCTATTGTCGGGCTGAAATACCACCCTGACCGGCTACCGGCCACGGTGAAGGTGGCACCCGACAACCCGTTTAAAGGCGGAGCCATTGCCGGGGCGGACCATCTGCGTAACTACTTCTCGACGTTGCAGGCGACCTCCTACAAGCAGACGCGCAACGCCCTGCAAGGCTGGGAAAACTCCACCAAATTCTCGGCCTGGCTGGCCCACGGCTGTATCTCTGCCCGACAGGTTGCCCACACGCTCAAACACTACGAAGAGATGATTCAGGCCAATGAATCCACCTACTGGATTCTGTTTGAACTGCTCTGGCGCGAGTTTTTCCAGTGGTACGCCCTGAAGCATGGTTCACGCCTCTTTGCGGCACGGGGTATTCGCGATAAATGCAAACTGTCGTGTTACTACCCGGAACGGTTCCAGAAGTGGTGTGCCGGCCATACACCATGGCCCATCGTCAATGCCTGTATGAAAGAGCTTTCTGCCACCGGCTACCTCTCCAACCGGGGGCGGCAGCTGGTGGCCAGCTGTTACATCCATGAACTGGGCATGGACTGGCGCTACGGTGCAGCGTGGTTTGAACAACAACTGGTGGACTACGACGTGGCCAGCAATTGGGGCAACTGGCAATACCTGGCCGGCGTAGGTGCCGACCCCAGAGGCTGTCGTCATTTTGACCTGGACAAACAGACCCGGCAATACGACCCGAACGGTGACTACATACGACACTGGAATGGTGAAAAAACCTACCCGCTGGACAGCGTCGATGCCGCAGACTGGCCCATTATGCCGCCCCAATGACAGATCGCTATTCGCCAACGGTTAGTATGGTTGATATCAGAATATGGTCAGAGGGGTAGTTCTCTAGCCCGTCCTCGGTCTGCTTCCGGTAGGCATCGTAGTCCATATACAACTGGCAATCATCAGTCAGTGCCTTTACGGTAACGAAGTCGATTTGATAATCATCATCTTGCTCGGAGACAACTCTCACCGCTTCCTGGTCGATTGGGTCCCGGGGTAACCTAAAACCGTGTCTGTCGGAGATATGCAGACGGTAGAGTTCATCCTGTACCTCAACCCCGTCAACCAGGCGAGTTTTAAACCGTTCATCCTCGTTGTAATCCCCCCCTGCTACGATGGCAGCGAAGGTGACCGGGTGTTCTTGCTGCAGACTGCCAACCAGCTGATCCAGTTTTTGCAGGTGGCTCTCATGCTGGATGACACCGGGAATCCGTGATTCATCCAGTGCCGGACCCCTCTCCTGCAACCGGTTGAAACCGGACAGGTGCTCAGAACAGGCAGCAAAGGCGTATCGGGTGTATTTGAATCTGAAGGCGCATACTGCCGCCCTGTTGCCCAGCGCCTTACTTTTCAGCGCTGTGTTTTTGACGGCGAGTTCTGGTTGCTTTTCTACGTCCTCAGAAGTAACGAGGAGCGATGTTTTGTTGAGCAGTTCCAGCTGCCCGTCAGGATCGTGCAGGAATATGGCCGTACCGTGCTCGAGCGATTTGTGTCGTTCCTTTTTACTGGTGTGCGCCTCAAACTGCACCAGTTCGTAGTCGAAGGGTTTAATGGCTTCACACAGTGACTCGCAGTCTTTATTACTCAGCTCCTGCATGAGCAACAAGTGCGGGGTTTTAGGGGTACCGACGCGGACAGAGCGGTCGTTGATGGTCAGGCCGATTTGTCTTGCCAGAGGCTCAATGTTGTTGCGGACATAATCATCACAATCCGGGGTGTTCATCAGTTTGGTAACTTTGGCCTGAATGGCCTCGTCACTATACTTTTGTACTTTCAGGGTCTGAATCAGCTGTCTGCCCAGGTCATTGAAAAAGCGCTGTTTCTTCTCTTGCATGCACCCGTATTGCAGATCCAGGTTGGGGGACTGCTTATTGATGGTGTGGATATGAACGTTCATAGATGATGCCCTACCTGCCAATTACTGATAACAAATTACTTGTAACTGTGGACAACTTTTTCTGGTCAATGTTCCGCTGCACACCATAAATAGGATCTATTGACGCTTATTCCGGCACCAGCACCCGGTGACGCCACCTTGCCTGGTGGTCAGCGGATAGCTGGGCCGACACACCGGGAATGGTTTGGGCAAACTCGTCAGCCAACGTCCAGGGTGGATTGACCACCACCATGCCCGAGGCGATCATGCCCGGTTTATCCGGTTCGGCCACGGCCATTTCAAACAGGTGGACATTGCGCATTTTGCTGTTGGCAACATCTCTTTCCAGTTGCTGAATGCGTTGTCTGTCCACTACCGGATACCACAGCAACAGCATGGCCTGAGGCATTTTCTGGAAAGCGTCCGCCATCACCTTTACCACCGTCCGGTAGTCTGACTTGACCTCGTAGGATGGGTCAATTAGCACCAGGGCACGATGGCTGGCGGTGGGCAACAGGGCTGACAATGCGCTAAAACCATCTTCCTGACGCACATGGCAGACCCGGCGCTGCTCGCAGTGCTGGCGCAACTCCCTGATGGTCTGTGGGTGCATCTCGAACAGCCAGGCTTTATCGCCGGGTCTTAACAGCCGTTTAACCAGCAGCGGCGATCCCGGGTAACGGCTGGCAGCGACATCATCGGCCACCTGGTGGTGGTAGTCCGCAAGGCCTGGCAACCGGGACCAGTCCAGTTTCAAAATACCGTCATCGCTCTCGGCCGTTTTGCGCGCCATGGCCGAGTCCAGCCGGTAGAGACCGGCACCGGCGTGAGTGTCGATGTAATCGAATGGTTTTTCTTTACGCTGCAAATAGCGCACACAGGCCAACAGCAGCCAGTGTTTGAGGACATCGGCGTGATTACCGGCATGGTAATGGTGTTGATAGCTGAACATAAAGTTGCAAAACTCTGGTTGGGCATTGCCGCTACGGTTAAGTTAAAGAGGGCGTCGCAAAAGGTCCTCGTGGTTCCATTTTTCACCGCACATCCTCAAGGATGTTGAAAAGAGCTTAGGGAAGTGACCATTA
>JAQFVO010000645.1 GCA_027942505.1 Endozoicomonas sp.
CAGGGCAAAGCCCATATAAGGAATGATGCTGGCCAGCCCCGCCAACATGCCAATCAAAATAGCAAATTGCAGGCCGACCAGCCCAAGCCCCAAGCTGTAAATAACTAACAAGTTGGTTTGTTACACTGACTCCGTTGCCTAAGGGAGATAAGGATACCTACTTTTTTGACAGAATAATTTATGAGTGCCCCGTGCCTTGCAAAAAAAATTAATGGATTTGATCAGCATCAGAAAACCACCGCCATGTTTATGATCACCCGTTGGGAACAAAATCTTACACCAGGGGTCAAAATGGGACCTCGGTAATTTCTTGAACGCGAGGTAAGAAGGAGTTGGCTGACCATGATACAAGACATTTCAAATCAGGCCCCAATTGGCGCACAGCATTCAGATACTAACCCCGCTTCAACTGCGGGCAATTGGGTTGCTGGTTCTGCACGATCCGCTGCATCTGTCATTTGTAAACTATCCATACCCAACCCTGCACACTATCTTTTCTCAGCACCCGGCAAAACGTTTACCTTGCTGGCTCTGTTTGCCAGGGGAGTAGCTGGTGCAACTGTCCCTAACACTTACAACGACTCATGGCGTCAGCCGCAGTCCATTGCCCTGCCCGACATGCCACAACCACCTGAGCCAGCCTGGATGACAGCACTGGACCAGAGTCAGGATGAAGTTTCCAGGGAAAAACGCTCACCCAGAGGCAGAGGTGGCAGCGCCAGAGGCGGTGGCAGATCTTCCAGTAGCCGGGGTGGTGGCCGCAGTCGTAGCGGTGGAAGCCGGAGTCGTAGCGGTGGTAGCCGTAGAGGTAGTAGCGGCGGTATGCGTAACGGATGGCGTAACGGCCGTTTAATAATTGCTGGCCAGGTAGCCAGAGAAACCGGTCGTACCGTCAAGAGCGGTAACGCTCTCTACAAAGAATACACCATTTCAAAGCAGACCTATTTTGTCGGCAAAGCGCATTATGAACTGAATGGTCAACGAGTCAATCTGCACAAGCTTTTAATGGTTACGGAATCTGGCCAACCAAAAAAACAAATCACCACATCAAGAGGAAAGCAATACAAAATAATCTCCTCCGGTAATTGGCAGAAGATAAGAGCCGGCACAGGCAATAATCGGTTCACAATCTCCACATTGCCCAAGGTAAGAGAGCACACCATCAGGAATACCTTGTTCAGGATGGCCATGTTCAATATTTTCTTCAATCATCACATGCTCAACCCCGTCCATGTGAATTTTCTGTTCCACAAGGGCCAGCCTCATACGTTCTCTTGCGTTCCCAGCCCAGATGGCAAAAATATAGACATAGGTTACTACGACGATGGTTCGGTTCAGCCAACCACGGCGAGTGCCAGCACCGCAACAGTAGTTAGTGCTGCCAAAGGGGGCACATCGGCTCTTGGCACTGTCGGCGTCAGCACATCAGCTGTTAGCACTGCCAGCAGTAGCTCATCAGTTGTCAGCACTGCCAGCAGTAGTACATCAGCTGTTAGTACTGCCATCAATAGCACAACCACTCCTGCTGGTAACAGCACACAGGCACCGGACAGAAAATTTATCAAGCTGGCATCAGCGCCAACAGGAAGCAGTATCAAATTTGCTGTGCTTGACAACCAGAACCCCAAGGCCAAAACGACCCCGGCTCCCACTTCTGTTGGTCCAACAAACAGTACCACCCCCGCTCAGGTGGTCAACGCTACCGCACCAGCAATGGTTGGCTCACCCCCTGCCGACGCGTCAGTATTAGTGCCTCAAAATACCACTGACATTGAGAGCAGCAACAACATCACCCGAATAGACGCTTTGCTTTCCCGGGCAGGTGTTGCTGACAATGTGATGTCGCAACTGGCCATTATGAATGGTGATGAGGTTCTGAATATTATTAGCCTGGACAGGAAGGTTAAACAGCTGGTGTTCGATAGCGATAATGACACTATTCTGAACTATCCAATGATTGGGCCCAAAACCATTGAAGAACGACATACATGGTTTTGGAGAGACTTGTCTAACACAGGCGTCAAAAATACAGGCTCTCTGATGTTACCTGTAGTTACGGCATTGTCGGCATTAAAAAGATATATTCTGTAACCACTCTGGCCTGTATTCCTGGACCGTTTTTTTCGGGCACGGCAGCAGGTCAAGCCACAGAAATGATTGCCAACTGTTGATTATGGCGATCCAACGCAAGCCTGGATGGGGAGGGGAAAAACAATGGGGCACCCGTAAATCTCTCAACTGAGAAAAGTGGATGCTCTTTTTTTCTCTCTTTTGTGCCATAATCTTTGGACCAGTTTTTTTGACTGTTTTTCTGGCTCATGTACACCTGAAAAATTGGGGCTTTGTTTTACCATGTCAAACGGTGCAAAGCATTGGCCCACATCAGTAATCAGTAAAGTGACTATCTCCCTTTCTTCCATATGGCCAGCTACTTATGGAGAATTGTTAATCAACGAGGCGTCATCGTAGCAGGAGAACTACACCCCAACAATTTTAAAGCACTCCCCCCATCAAAGCAGCATTATAAACGGAACTATTCAATGATTAGCTGGTCTAAATAAGTTTGCATATGGAATTACATATTTCTGGCTACTTGGGCAGGTTCCATGCGAGGCACAACGGAGGGGGCATAGCCGTAGCGATGTGACCGGAGTTGTAACTAAGCACGACTGCATGGATGCAGGAGCTAGAGCAACGCAAGAGCAGTTGCCGAGAGTGCCTGAACAAGGAGTCAGAAATATTTGATTACGTATGGTTAGCTAGTTAAGTGCTTCGAGGCGGTCGATTATGTGGCTCGTTGCCTTGACACTATAAATCCTTACACAGCAAGTATCTTTTTGAGTAATATAATAAACACATGAACGATATTATAACTGACTTGTTTCCTTCGCTTATTGGCGGACGACTGAATGATCTGATCACGAGCACAATTCCAGACGCCAAAAAAGATGGACAGTGTGACAAGCCCATAAGCAGATTTTTTCCTGGACGTTCCACCTCATCTTGCAAGCCCTTAGAAAATTTAATTGTTAGAGATAGAAAATCTTGTGACCATCAACAATTAAAGCCAAATAAACGAAAACCATCAGTTAAGAGCAAGACAAGTAAAAGAAAGATAAAACTTATCAATTCCATTACCTCAGAACAGAACAACTCTACTCACGCTAAGAAATCAAAATCAGTTATCCAGTCGCCTCTTAATCAAACGGAAAATGACAAACTATTAGCAAAAAGGAAGAGAGATAGAGATAGAAAGGCTGAACTCAGGAAAACACCAAAAGGAAGACTCGCTACAATCCTAGCTTCCAGAAGATATCGTGCATCTAAAGCAGGACAGGAAAAAATTAAAGAATATCAGAGAAATTATCGAAAATCCTCAAAAGGGATAATATCCAACTCCGTCTCAAATGCAAAATCAAACGCCAGAATATCTGTTTTGAATAAAGGCTGCAGTATGAAGGAAGCAATAAAAGCTGGTGAAAAGGCTGCTAAAGATGAAAAAGCAGACTTGCTTGAAGTACTTAATTCACCTTGGTTACAGACACCACCTCGATAAAAAAAGATTTAGGACCTCCATTTTATCTCCTGACCTTTATCATTTTTAATAAAGAACTGGAATGTGAGTGCAACTAAAAAGGCAATATTTATGGGTGTCCTATTTCTTCTAAGTAGCTGGCCATATGGAATCACATATTTCTGGCTACTTGGGCAGGTGCTATGTGAGGCACAACGGAGGGAGCATAGCCG
>JAQFVO010000665.1 GCA_027942505.1 Endozoicomonas sp.
TATGCCGTCAGGAACACAGTGAACAGCTTCCCGACGACAGAGGTAACCATAGAGATGTGGATGAGGCCAGGGAACAATAGCGCCGAGACCCCACTGACCTACGAAACGACTGGCTGGGCTCCTGTTGATGAATTGCAGATCTATTTGCAACCCTCTCTTAACCGGGTCGGGGTTTACATCAACAATTCCGTACACAGCGTCACTCTGCCGGACCTGTTCGACGGTGAACTGCACCATTATGCGTTCACTTGGGAAAGCAGTAGTGGTCAGCTGAAAACCTATCTGGACGGATCACTGGAAAATACCAGCACTCTTAAGCAGGGATATTCCATCCAATCGGGTGGTGGTCTGGTATTAGGTCAGGAAGCGGACAGTAAGATGGGGGGGTATGACGGGAGCCAGGCCTTTAGCGGAGAGATGGGCGATGTCCGTATCTGGAACGTGGTACGCAGCGACGGTGAAATTCGCGGTGAAATGAACAACCCCGATGTGTCTTCGGCGAATCTGTTGAGTCATTACAAGCTCGATGGTGATACTCAGGATAGTGGTTCGGCAGGCAATCACCTCACGTCTTCTAATGTTGACTGGGTAACTTGGGGTACGGATGCTGCTGAGTCAATCCATGACACCAACGTGTCTGGCGTTGACAACATTCTGATCGGTGGTGACGGTGCTGATGCTTTTATATGGCAGACCGATGACCTGGGTACGGCAGGCAGCCCGGCAGAAGATACCGTCAGGGATTTCCAGAGCGGTGTCGGTGGCGATGTGCTTGATCTGAGCGATGTGCTGATCGGTGAGGAGAATAACGCACTTGATCAGTATTTGAGCTTCAATTTTGCCTCCGGTGACACCACCATCGAGATTCGTTCTCAGGCCGGTGGCGATGTTCTCCAGAAAGTGAAGCTTGAGGGTGTGGACCTGTCGGGGCTGGGTAATACCGACGCTGATATCATCAACAAGCTGATCAGTGACGGTAATCTGCGGCTTGATGAGTAACATGCTGTCGGCCGCATCAGAGGTTGTTGCAAAAGACTCTTCACACTCTCCGTCATTCCCGTGAAGGAGGGTGTCGCAAAAAGCTTAAAAGCCTTGAACCACGAAGAACACGAAGATCACAAAGGAAAAGAGAAGCTCTTCTTTGTGCTCTTTGTGCCTTTGTGGTTCCCTTCTTTTCAGGGCCTCATACGATAATGCTTTGTTTGCAAGGGGTAGGAGAAGCCGTTACTAATCGTCAATAATGGTCTCAGCATCCATGTCCGTCTGGATAAACTGCCACTGGTTGACATCACAATCGCGAATGGTTGCCCCGGAAAAATGGCTGGTCCTGAACACGGCATTGCTAAGGTCAGTGTGTGCTATGACCAGATGGTCCAGGCGACACTGATCAAAGCTTGGAGCCTTGTCCATACTGAAACAATCCGTCAAAAAGCCCTCGCTGAAATCAACCTGATTGA
>JAQFVO010000701.1 GCA_027942505.1 Endozoicomonas sp.
GGGACCTGTTGATCTGGCCCAATGGTATTACAGAAGCACAACATGTGGATTGATGGACTGGCGCATAAAAAAACCTGGCGTAGAAATCTTCGCAGCTTATATTGGGCTACAAGCCAACGTTTTCAAGAGGTTTGGGTTTTCGGACAGGCACTAATTAGCATTAAATAATAGTACTTTAGTACGCCTGAAGCTTTCGCCCTGCCGGGCCACGGAAGCAAGCCGGGCAAAGCTGGCGCAGTTCAACAAAGAGGCAGAAAAAACCAGCAAGACAATAAAAAACGCTGGCGACACCGCCGAGGAAGCCGGTGAGCAACAAACCGACGCCATGGAAAATGCGTCATCCATCGCTTCAGTGATGGCAGGCCACTATAACGCCATCACCGCTGAGTTATATAGCATGAGCAGTGCTGCTCACGACTCATTCATTGCCATGCAGCGGGGAATAAGCTCTGTCGATACTCGTGAGGCCAGGGGCGATATTGCTGAACTGAAAAACGAACTGGCAGAAACCAATCAACAGCTGCACAACCTGCGAAATGCTCAACAGGTCTTTGATGCCACCGGCATAAGTCGATGGTTTAAAGAAACTGCAATCGATGCTGCCTACTTCAAACGAGCGTTCCTGGAACAAAAAATCGCCCCTGAAGAACTGTTTGAAAGCTATGAGCAGGGCGAAATTAATAACCGGGCTGACTTACCCTGCCGGACGACCTGCTCTGGATTAACGAGTTTGACTGGAACCCGGTAGCGCAAAGCACCGAGCGCAGCCTGACCGGAGCGTTACTGGTGCAGGAGGAGCCATTCACTCATGGGTGTTCTATTGTGCTCTCAGGCAATGGTGAGGCCGGCTGGGTATCGCGGCTGACGGTGAAAAGCCTTTATGCCCTATCCAAAGTGGCCAATAAAACCATGAGCCTGACACTGCCCGATGGCAGGCAATTCAGCGTGATCTTTGACCGGGCCAACGGTTCTGGGGTGGAAACACGCCAGCTTATGCCATTCGCCTATCCCGATGACCTTTATCTTGTTACCTTGCGACTGATCACGGTTTAAACGTCGATCAACGTATTAAAACAGCTCGCTATGGCTGCCAATGCGGGCCAGTTGCAGTTTCCCGTCTTGAATGCGGTAGATCAATACCAAATCGGGTTTGATATGGCAGTCCCGAAAGCCCAGTCAGTCGCCGACCAAGGCATGATCCACATGCCGGGCGTCCAGCACTTCGCCCCGCTGCAACGTGCCAATCACATGCCCCACGGCAACAATATCGGCGATGGCCAGTTTGGTGATTTTTTTGAAGTCCTTCTTGAACTGGCTGGCATACTCAAGGCTATACACCGCTCACCTTGCCGGCGGTCAACTCATTCATTAAGGCACTGACGGATTCAGCGCTGTGACCTTTGCCTTCATCCAGTTCTTTCATCGCGGCAATGGATGCCTGGTTGGGTTGCTGGACGCGCACTTCAAACGGAATACCACCGTGATTGATGACCGCTTTGGCAAAGAGCTTAATAGCCTGGGAGGTGCTTAAACCAACGGCTTCGCAGATATTAGTAAAGGCAGCCTTGGTATCGTGATCGATACGGGCACTGAGCATTTCCTGCTTCATACATCACTCTCCATTAGCTGAATATGTCATACAATGCAGCACAATGTATAACAAAATAAAGCCATTTCCCCTTGGCTAAAGAAAAGGAAATCTAATGGCCATTAACAACAACGACGTTAAGCTCTTTGAAAGCCAGCGCCTGACTGACGAGGAAGACGGTGGATGACGGGTAACAGGCCGGGAGTCATTGATGGTAACGTCAATAATCTTTTTCAGGAT
>JAQFVO010000830.1 GCA_027942505.1 Endozoicomonas sp.
TTTCTTCATAGTGTTGAACCTCTTTCCTGGTGGCTTTTCGGGCTGAGATGATCCGTAATACATCATCCACTCGTTCGGTGTAGACCACTACGCCGATGAGGTGGTGCATACGGCCAATGGCTACCCAGCGTTCTTCGCCATAATCGGCCCGATCATCGACCCTGCTGAGCATGGGGTGATTGAATATATCGACAGCGTCCTCAAAGGCAATGCCGTGTTTGTGAATATTTGCCTGATTCTTGTCTTCATCCCATTCACATTGCATGGTGATTTCGGTATTTACATTTGTACATACGCTTAGAGGTTAGCACTTACTTTGAACCAATGAAACCAAAGGCCAAGCCTGTCACATCAGGATAATAACTTCTTTACCCATGTTTTCGCGTAAAGCCTCGCCTGCGCGGCCCGGCCCAGTCAGGCGGGGACACAAGCGACCAGCCGGAATGCCGTACCACCGATAGGACTGGGGGTGAAATGGATTCCGTAAATTGCAATTTTTCTTTGAACTTTTTTTCAAGACAAATGCCTGTGGTAATACGAGAACCGCCGGGCTGGCGGAGTTAGCCTGTGGAGCGACTGGAACGGGGGCAATGTTGGCTGCATAGCTGGTGTTGTCTAGGGAAGGCGTGACGAAGCAGGAAGGTTCTTAGAGCGATCTAAGAACCCTCGTCCGATAGGACGGGGAGTGTCAGGTTTTTATAAAACCGGGGGCAAGTCTTGGTTCCTGAATAATGTCAATGCTCATTCGTTCAAGAATCAAGACCTGACACCCAGCTTCACAGCTTTGACACCCAGCTTTCATTGGATGTGCACAATGAAAGACCTGACCCCGATTTCCTGTTGGCTGTGCACAATGAAAGACCTGACCCCGATTTTTGACCCCGATTTTGTGACCCCGATTTTGACCCCGATTTTTCATGACCCCGATTTTTCAATGCGGGGCGGACCATATGTGACCCCGATTTCTGATTTCTATATGACCCCGATTTTTGAGTTGACTTTGTAGATAAAAAAAGTGGGTGCCCTTTTCTCTGTAAATATTGATCTAGGTCAAAATAGCAAGAGTAATAGTATGATTATATTGAAGATTCAAGTCCTAACCCCGGTTTGATATCAGGTGGTTTGGGCTGGTGGTTGGATCTTAAAGGGTCAGTGGGGCCGGGGACAAGGGGCATAGTTAAAAGTCTGGGGGCAGGTCTGGGAAATAAGGAATCAAGATTTAAGGCTTGGTCCCTGATTTTAGTCCGTTTGAAGTAAGGGTTGGGGCGGGGGTGGTGCCGAAGCTGAGGTCAGGTTTGTCTGTGTTCATGACTTGGTCTCTACATTTCTTGGTCTTTCTAATAAACGGCATTGGCTATGCACAATGAAAGACCTGACCCCGATTTTTGACCCCGATTTTCCGATTTTTGACCCCGATTTTTTTGACCCTAATTTTTGGAAAACAGCAGTTAACCACTGCATGGGAGCATAAGAATGAAAAAATTAAGGTCTTTGGTGCTGGCAACGGCAGCTTCTGCAGGCTTACTGGGTTCTGTTGGGACGATGGCTGCTACAGATGGTAAGTTAGATCCTCTAAAGTCTGAAGGCAAATTTGACATAAATTTAAATGTGCCGAGTAATATTGGTATATGGGGGCTTAGAGACCTACCTTTTACTAGTTCGCAAGGAAGTAGTATTCAAGAAACCATCAATGCATGTGTTTACAGCGACACAGGCCGGGCTCAGTTTCAACTAAGTACAACCAATGAAGATTTTCAGTTAAAAGATGGAAATCAATCTGACAAAGTCGGCGCTGGATATACTGTATCGGTAAAAGATAAATCTAATAATGAAACACTTTGGGGTTCTGGCGGCTTAAACAACAACCAATTATCACCAGTTAACTACATTGTAGGAACTGGAACTAAGCCTCAAACAGATCAAAGTGGCAACATTACTCAAGTTTGTGCTTTGAATGGTGGATTTCAGACAATTGATGTGGTTGTTGATATCTCTGCGGTCACAACAGAATCTGGTACATACACAGACGAAGTAACTCTTATTGTTACTGCTATTTGATCTCATGACCTCACCCCCACGTTCCCTGTGGAAATGCATGTCGGACTTTCCTAAAGCTACACAGCCAATGGCAAGCCCGAATTGGTCAGGTCTAGATTCTTAACGGGTAAAGTCCGATCCTCTAGCCGAAAACCAACACCGGCAACCACGATGGTTGCCGTTGTGTAATCCCCCTCAGGAAATGAGGAATTAGCAACAATGTACCTGTCTGGTACACCAAAAGAACATGGAACAGACTCACCACTATGCGACGTTGGCTGTGCAACTATAGCGAGCTTCTGGCCGTTTCCATCATCCTGACCAGTCCTTTATTGCAGGCTGATAGTTCGGTATTTCTTGCCGCCGACAACCCACCTCCTGGCTTCGAAGAACTCAGCGTAACCCAACGTTCACTCGTGGACATCTATTTCGGCAACCGCTACATCGGCTCCCAACTAGCCGCCTTCAGCCCGGGCGTAATTGAACTGCCCAACCCGGCCGAACTGGTGCGCCAGATAGGCGACCTCAGTGACGCCACCTTGATCACCAACACCCTGAGCGGCGAACTGGACAGCCACGGCGAATTGGTCTGCCCACCCAACAGCACACAGAACTGCGGCGTGCTGGAAACCCCCGTAGCCGGAGTGATTTTCGACGAATCCCGCTTCCGGGTTGATATATTCATCAACCGTCGCTTTATGCTGACCCGCGCCGCCGAGGTGCGTAAATATCTGCCACCCTCAGACGCCGGATTTGCCCTGATGCAAAACCTCTCGGCCGCGGTCAGTGGCTCCAGCGCCGAAGGCAGCGACAACAGCTACACCCTCAATGGCCTGACCACTGCCGCCTGGCGGGAGAACAGCTTGTACTGGAGCTGGGACTACTCCGACAGCAACCAGTTCTCAGTCAACCAGCTTTACGGCCAGCGCGACTATCAAGGGGTTGAGTACAACGCCGGCCTGCTCTCCACCAGTGGTTTTGGCCTGAACTTCACTGCCGACCAACCGGTGCTCGGGCTGCGTATCAACAGCTCCAACAACACCCGGGAAGACCTGGACTTCTCCGGCGGCATGCCGGTGACGGTATTTTTGCCCACCCGCGGCCGGGTGGAGGTGCGCCGGGATGACCGACTGATTAACAGCGCCTTTTTTGAGGCCGGCTCCCAACAGCTGGACACCAGCAGCTTTCCCAGTGGCGCTTACGATATAGAGATTCGCATTTACGATGAGGCCGGCAACCTGCTTTCCAGCGAAACCCGCTTCTTTGCCAAACAGAGCCAGATTCCACCCCTGGGCGAATGGCTGTTCTTCCTGGAGTCGGGTCGAGTGCTCGATCGCACCAACGACAGAGTACTGCCCGAAGTCACCAACCAGTGGCTGAGCCGGGCCGGAGCAAGCCGCCGCCTGCACGATACTGTAGCGGCCACAGCCGCCATGGCGGTGAGCAGCAACGATGCCCTGTCGGAATTCGGGCTGTACCACTTCGGCACCCTTTATGAAATTGAACCGTCGCTGATGCTCGGGGGCGACGGCACCATGGGTATAAGCGTTAACGGTCGTTTGACCCTGGGCGATCTCTCCCTCTCCGGGAACTTCCGCCGGGTATGGCACGATGAGCCAAGGATTGAGCTTGACGACGGTGTAAGTCTACTTGGCAACGCCTTTGAGCAGCAGTCACTGTCGGCCTCTACGCCCCTGTTTGATGGCAGCCTGGGCTATCGCTACAGCATGAACCAGAGTTATGACGACGATAACATCGCCGAGGACCCGACCCGCACCCACAGTCTGGACTATCGCCGCACCCTGTTCCGCACCTTCGATTACGATGGCGATATCAGCTTCAGCCTGAGTAAGTCTGGCGATGATGAGATTGGGCTGGTCAGCCTCAGCTTCCGTTACCGCACCGACCACTGGAACGTCAATGCCACGCCCCGGGCAGAGATGAGGCGCCAGAATGGGGAAAGTGATTCCAGCCAGCGTTTGCGACTTTCCACCTCATGGGACGATCGCGACCTGCTGGCCGGTGACCTGCGTTTTAACGCCGGTGTAGAAGGTGGCACCGGTGACGAGCGTATCGACGGCAGCGTGCAGTACGCCAATCACTATGGTCGGGCCAGCTTCAGCGCCAGCCACAGCCGCAGCGAAGGCAACGGCACCACCAACTGGGGTGGCAGCATGAGCACCAGCTTCCTTACCGACGGCAAGGTGTTTGCCCTGGGCGGCGAAGACCGCTCCGAAAGCGCCCTGGTGGTCAATCTTGAAGGTCGCTCCGGTGATGTGTTTGATGTGCGAGTAAACGGCCAGCGTCGTGGTTATGCGGTGGCCGGATCACCTTCGATCATCGGCCTCTCCCCCTACGATCAGTACCGGGTCAGCCTGAGTCCGGCCGGTGAAACGCTGTACAGTTTCGATGAGCGGGAAAAGGTGGTCACTCTCTACCCCGGTAATGTGGTGACGCTGGATTATGAGGCGATCCCACTGCAGTTGCTGTTTGGACGACTGCTGTTCAATGGTCAGCCGCTGGAAGGAGTCCGCATTAATGGCGGTTTGCTGCCCGGTAGCACCGACGACATTGGCATGTTCCAACTGGAAGCTCGCTCTGATGTGGATAGCTTGCAGGTAGAACTGGATAACGGCTTACTCTGCCCGCTGCCGGTGAAGGCAATGGGCGAGGGCTATGTATTACAAATGGGTACCATCGACCTGGCCGACACCGAGTGCACGTCTGTGTTGGAGGGGCAGTTGGCAATTTCGAAGGGGTAGGATGATGATCAATGATCCGGTTGCTTATGTTTTGTCGGCTTGCTGCGCCTTATCTCTCAGTGCAGAGCCGGAGAATGAGAAGTGAAAATGAAGTTATTAAGTACTTTTCTGGTTATGATAGGGCTGTTGTTAATTCAACCGGTCTTAGCCAATAATAATCCTGAAATAAGTGATGGCAATTGCAATAAAGATGGTAAGTTAAATTGTGACTCTGCCAATATTGACGGTCGTGATTATTTTTTGAAGCTTAAATACTTGAAGGATGTTAGTTTTCGCGTCAGCTTGAGTGATATTTACCGGGGCAGCAGTAGTCGTTACCAGGTTAGCAGTGAAAAATTTTGTGCGATTGCGTACTCTTGTGAACAAGATAAGAACTGTAACAATCACAAAAATCGCAAAATGGAAGACTACAAGATAAAATTTACTGGAGACATGCTGGATGACTCCTTTGCTTTGAAAGCCGGAAGCTCAACAATCCCAGTTACCCTAAGATTAAAAGGTGTTGCAGGGGATGGGACCGATAACATTGATGAGGATATGTTTAATAATGAGTCTGACGTTCCTGGGAAAAGTGGTTTTGAGATTTGTCGAAACAATGAATTTGTCGTTGTTGCCGAGATAGACGCTGAGGATCTTGAGGGCGCGGCAGGGGATTACGAAGGGACCTTTGATGTGGAGGTGTCCGCGGCACCCTCAATGAAAGCTAACGACGATTTGAACGTTGAGCTTGAATTACCTCCTTCTATTCTTATTTCTGGTTTGAGCGATCGGGATTTTGTTTATACTGGCAAAAATATTTCAGATACTCAGAAATTTTGTGTCTACACTTCGGAAAAAAATGGCAAGTTCAAAATCAAGGCTGATAGTGGAGCAGATCAAGCTGGTTTTTGGCTTTCCAACGGTACGGCTGCCTACAACATCGAATACGGGGTAACCGTAGGGAGAGTTGGTGGTGGTAATGATAATTCAAGAAAACTTAACGAGGGCGTTTACGATACTCACTCATCGTGGAAAGGGGCCGAAGATCTGTTTTGCGGGGGGGGTGATAATGAGAACATGGAATTAACCCTTGATATTGAGAAATCAGACATTGATGGTAAACCTTCCGGTGTATATAAAGATACACTCTATCTAACAGTAGAGCCGACATAGAGAAGTTGGGGGTTATAGGTCTTGAACAAATTAAAGTATCAAGATCTGATCCTCCCTTGTAGTGGGCAAACGTGAGAAGAGAGGGTTTCCGTGGAGCAGGTCTTTCATTATGGGCAAACTGAGTCATCAGTTGCCATTAAGGGCTGGGGTCAAGCGACCCCAGACGTCACAGCATAAACTTTTGAGCTTCCTCAAACTCCCCGTCAAACAGCCCGTATTGAATATAACCCCGACCCGGTGCTGAACCTTCCGGCAAGGTCATCTCCCAACTCCCCCCGGCATATATCCGTGTTCCGTCGCTTAAATCGGTACAGTTTTCCTCACTGGTGCAATACTTGCCGTTACGCAACACCACATTCATATTGCCGCTGTTGGTAAACGTCATCTTGCCATTACTGACCGTGGCCGACACTTTGTATTCCGGGTTCTGTGGGCGCACGAATACCAGTGCCTGGTATGCCACCAGCAGTTTGATGGCGGTCTGCTGTGCTTCAAGTTCTCCCACGACCGGACGGAAGGTGACGCGGTAGACCAGCTCCTTGTCCTGCGGGGTTTCCAGACTGACCAGGCGAACGGTTTTACGGCTATTGGGTGGGATAATGGCTTTGCCGGGCGTGGCCAGGAGTTTGATCTTGTCAGGGTCGGTGACACGAATGCGTTCTTCTTGCTCAGTGCCAGGATTGATCACATGGTAAACCTCAGTTTGCAGGTAGAGGTTTTCGCTATCAGGATTGGTGACTACTACATCCTGGCGGGGCAGCTCGTTGGGCTTGAAGTAGACAATCACCCGGTCAAGGGACATGGAGGCCAGTGCCTGAGTGCTGAGCGCTAGCGCAGTTGCCAATGCGAGAGGGCGTTTAAGGGAGGATAACAGCATGGTAATTATTCCGTTAGTCATCATGCCTGGCACAATGATGTTGTTACTTCGTCGTCTGGCTATTTTATGGGATGCAGGATAAATCTCAACTGAAAAAAAGGCACTCTGCGCTGGTAGATTACGAAAACCGGCGAAGGTCTTTCCCTCTGGCACATCGATTGTGCTTTAACCATTGCTGCCTGCGGTAGCGTTGTTCAGACAGTACACGTGTTGACACCTTTTTCAAAGGTTCTGGTGTACACAATGGTATATTCACAGCATGAGTCGGTGAGGAATAAGACATCCAAACTGAAATAAAAAAATGGGGTAACAGTGCGGCGGTGAGGCTGCCGGCAAAGGTGCTTGCACAAGCTGGCATAGCCTCAACAGCAGCGTAGAAATAGTGGCTGTTGATGGAGAAATTATCCTGAAACCCATTGCCAATCGAACAGGTGAGTACACCTTGGATGATCTGCTTTCTATCGGCCCTGACAGCAACTTTGACCTGCGTGATGAAGACAGGGACTGGCTCAACAGTGAAACCAGAGGGCAGGAGATTTTCTGACACTGCCCACCCTATCGGGCCGGGCGGGGCCGCCTAGGCCGCGCAGGCTGTCTCTTAGTTACAAATATTGGAACAGGGAGGTGAACCCGGCCAGATGGGTGCTCGCGCAATCCTTGTAGACAATGACAGCGGTGAAAGAGCCCCCTCTCTCTGTCATCCCGTATATGAACTGTACGGGACCCACGTCACAGGGAGGCGAATGCCCGGGCAGGGAACTAACAAAACTATTAGTTATCAAATGCTGTTCAGTAGTCAGTTGTAAGGCTTAACCGTGGATTTCGCCTCTCTGTCGCCCAGTCGCTGCCTGGGTCTTTGCGCTGATCGTCAATTGGCTCCCGCCGACTCTCTCTCACGTTTGTTCGGCACCTGCTCTCGGACAAAGCACTTCTGCTCTGCCCGGCAAAGCTATTGGTCAGCGCTGTTGTGTGGTTGATGACACCGGTGGGTCTGCTGAGTCCGACACAGAGTCTGGAGATGCAACAGACCGGCTGCCTGTCACCCGCCAGCAGACACCTGAGCCACAAGACGGTGATGGTTTGTGGCAGGTAGTAACCCGGCGCAAGTCAACACCGGAGCGGCG
>JAQFVO010000914.1 GCA_027942505.1 Endozoicomonas sp.
GGCCTGCTGAGCGGCGAATTGGCTGTGCGCAAGGTGCCGTTGTCGATGGTGCTGGCGAGTGATCAGCTTGTGGGAGATCTTAGTGGACAATTCTCCTTGTCCTGGCACCTTGCTGATGGCTTGTCGATAAGTGGTGACGCCCGGGGAGCAAAGGGTCAACTGCTGTTGCCGGAGGAATCGGTCAGCTGGCAACAGTGGCAGCTGCACAATATGAGATTTGACAGTCGTGAGCCGGCCAACTCATTTGCTGAGCTGTCCATCTCTGGTGCCGACCTGAAGCTGGCAGCACCGGTAAAAATTGTCCATGCCACAGACCAGTTACTGCCGTTTACCAGAACATCGCTCACTATTAACGACAGTCGTCTTGAGTTTGGCGCGTGGGTGTTCAGCGATATTGATGGTACTTTTGTCCGAGAGACAGTGAACGACAGTTGGCAATATAAGTTGGCTGCACGTCTGAGAGATGTTGGCGCCGTACAATTGAGTGGCCAGTTGGGTACAAATAACGATTTGTTGCTTCAGTTAAATAACGCACGTATCGCTGGCCCTATTGCCGACTATGGCCAGTCTGCTGGCTACCGCTTGCAGGGGGCAAGATTTAACCTGCGTTACGACAGCCAGAAGCGCCAGGGTCAGATTGATTTTCTGCACTGGCCCAAATCTGCCGCACCTTTGGCAGCACTGTTAACCGGTCCCAAAAACAGAGCTCGCGTCGAGTTTACCGTGAAAGCGGGTGAAACGACGGTCCCTTTGCCGTTACAAATAGACCGGGCCATTGGGCAGCGGCTGGCGAGTATTGTCCAAACCCCACTGGATTATCTCAACACAGTCACCGGCGCCAGGCTGGAGCTGACCTTGCGCCACGAGGCTGGCCAGGCCACGTTGACGCCAGCGGCTGAGCAGAACTTGCACCACCTTAAACAGATCATGGCGCAACGGCCTGAGTTAACCGCAGCGATTGAGGTGGGAGTCTCCCGGTCCAGAGACCGACCGGAACTGACTCGCCATGGACTGGAGGTGGCGCTGCTGGAGCTGTATCAGGCCATGGGGGGAGAGGAGGAAGCCCCGCCTGCCGATGTGCGCGGGCAGCTGCTGGAGCAGATGCACCTGGCTACACAGCAGAAAAAAATTCCGGAAGTGGGTGAGCTGACCCCTGAAGAGCGAGTCCGCCGGGCCGAACAGTGGCTGCTCGCCAACTGGCCGGTACCCGCCGATCAACTGGAGATGCTCCAGCAGGCTCGTTGTGAGTTGCTAAAGCAGACGCTGGCCAGGATTGGACTTGATGCAAAACGGATCGAGCTGACCAAAGCTACTGTTGATGAGGCCAGTGAACCCGACTCCACACTATGGTTGCGCTAAATGGCGCCCGGCCTGAGCCTGCCAGCGGATAAACAGCATAGAGGATACGAACAGTAAAACGCTGAATGCTGTTATCAACCAGCCCTGGGGCTGATGCGGCCGAAACCAGAGATCAAGTACGCCGCTGATAAAGTAAAAGCAGAGGATGAAGCAGAGCCATGAGAAGGCGCGCAAGCCCCGTTTCAGGATGCCTGGTAGTGGCAACAACATCGGCAACAACTGCAGACAGGAAATGCTCAACACGGAACCCGGCGGCGGATTGAACCACCAGGTTTCCGCCAGCAAGGAGAGTGCCAGGCCGGCGTAGCAGATTAGACCGATGCGGTAGTATGCGTTGGCTTTTTGTTGTAATGGGTTTACTGACATTAGTTGTCCTGAAAGCATTTTTGTTGGCATTATCGCCCGATACTCAATGGTAAGTCAGTATTGAAGGTTTACCAGCGTTATATGTGTCGAAGTGGGGAATCTGCCATAAGAAGTGGATCCCTGCTT
>JAQFVO010001111.1 GCA_027942505.1 Endozoicomonas sp.
GAGTCTGTGGTCGTTTCTTAATGGTCACTTCCCTAAGCTCTTTTCAACATCCTTGAGGATGTGCGGTGAAAAATGGATCCACGAGGACCTTTTGCGACAACCACCTTCGCGGGATGACGGCCAAGGGGGGGATTCGAGTCAACCTTTTTTGATCAACGTGAGCAACCACCGAGATTTTGCCTGCCCTTATGGCCGGCAATTTATCCATACGACTACGACTGACTATTTTCAAGATTAATGGTGACCTGCTCCCGCAGGTTAAATTTACAGCCGGAAGATATTGGCAGACTGTCAACGGCGTTAAGGCCTGCCTCAACAGTGCTGGATTGCCGGCCAACGAGGTTTGCCAGCACAACCAGGCACTTGTGTTCCAGTGTCTCGTCATTGTATTGATTGAACCGGGAAAATCTCACGTCTGCGTCCTCCTCACTTGGGTACTCTTCTTCGCCACACAGCTGCAGCCCACGTAAAATCCAGAGTTTCTGATACAGGCTGGAGGCGTGAAAGAGACTGGCGCGACGAATCTTTGAGGTCATTTTGAACAGCATTCCCATTAACATTTCACTGGGATGGATAAAGCGATCGGTCAGGGTGCAATCAATATCTCTGTTTGTCAGACGACAGCCATGCTGGAACAGCCATATCGCGACCTGTGGTTCACAGCATGCAATGGCCACTGACAAGGCGCTTTTGCCATCTTCTGTAACCTGATGAATATCCCCGCCCTGCTGGTAAAACCACTCCAGCATCGGTAGATCGCCTCTGCGCACCGCGTAGGCGAAAACACTGTAACCCCGACCATCTGTTGCCCCGATATCGGCGCCTTGCTTGTGCAGCCATTTCACAATATGTAATCGTCTGTCTAATGAGGCGCTGAGCAGGCAACTATTTTTCTCATCCTGGCTCAGACCGCTGCGCATCCAGAACCACTGAATTATGTGTAAGTTGCCGAGCCAGGCACCATCGCACAGGCAGACTTTTTTTGCACTATCAATGTCATAGTCCGCCTCTGGGTAATGACAAAGGTACTCAAGCACCGCCAGCGACCCGCCACGTGCAGCCGCGTGAAAACAGCTTGTGCTGAAATGGTCCTGGTTGGGTTGCAGGCTCATACCTGCGGACAGGCAACAGGCGAGTGCAGGCACGTCTCCATTGTGGGCGGCACTGAGCATGGCACCGAGGAAAAACTCGAGTGGAAGCTGCTGGCGGAGTAAACAGTGCAGTAAGCCGACGTTATTGCCGTTTCTGGTCCAGCGTACAGTGCGCCATGGGCCCCATTCGAAATGATTGAGATTCAGTTCCATGCCCTGACTAATAAGCCAGTTAACGGTTTCAGTCTGACCCCGCTTGATGGCCTCCAGCAGGGCATCGGCGTTAAAATCGTTTTTTCGGTACAGGTCGGCGTTTTTTTCCAGGTACAACCACTGAACCACTGGTAAGTGCCCATTGGAGGCTGCCAGCATCAGGGCGGTGTTGCCGCCACGGTTGGCCTGGTTGATATCTCGAGTGTGTTCGCTCAGCCACTGCGTCAGCCATAAAAAGCCATGTTTGGCCGCCATCATCAAGGGATTGTGGTTAAGGTAATCAACGGCGTAGACACCCCGGCACACCTTCAGGCAGAGCCACACGGCCAGGGACCGGTGGCCAGAACGCAGGGCATCGAGCAGCAGCT
>JAQFVO010000950.1 GCA_027942505.1 Endozoicomonas sp.
CTGTGCTCACCCAGTCGGTCTCCGACGGCGAGCTGGTCATGGGACGGATTTTAAAACAAAAAGTCCGCATCGAGGCCGCCGGACTGCGGCTGCTCTCGGGCACCTGCGACGTGCAGATCACGGTTAATGGCGTCGCGGTCGGGCAGGTTTATCCGGTGTCGTCGGTGCCCAGTGAGTTCCCGCTCTCGACCCAGATCGAGGTCGACGCCAGTACCACGTCAAAGTCCATTGGTCTCACGGTGTCCAATACCAATGCCGCGAACACGCTCGACGCCGTGCTGGCGCTCAGCAACCTGACCGTCTAACCCCGCACGCGGGCCGGGCAACCGGCCCATCAGGACGACAATCAAACCGTGCAAACTTAGCATAATCAAGACCCTGTGGTGGAACTTGCCCTAATGATTACCGTTCAGACGTTTAACAACGACACGTTTATCGACGGCTGCCAGATCGCCAAACACCTGTTTGAGCACTCGGTGTACTCGACCAGCTACGATCTCGACATTGCTCATGCACTCACGTCGGTCGCTGTCTTTGTTAACCGTCCGGGTTACAAGGGCTGGGTCGCCTACCACGACAACCGGCCCGTGGGTATTTTATGGGCGCACCTGACCCCGATGTTTTTCAGCAACCAGCTCGCCGCCTACGACGACGTGTTTTTTGTCCTGCCCAAATACCAGAACAAGGGCGCAGGCAAAGCGCTGTTCAGCGAGTACGAGTCATGGGCCAGGGCACACGGGGCGACGGCGATATACACCACGATCACCTCGGGCATTGACCCCGACCAGACCGTCGCCAAGCTGGGGTCGCAGGGTTTTCAGCCGTGCGGCGTCGTGGTCAAGAAAGCACTGGAGGATTAAGTTATGGGAGGGGGAAGCAAGCCAGCGCCACCACCACCGCCGCCGGAAGAAAAGTACCGCAACCAGATCGGTCTGTTCACCTCGCACAAGCAGAACCAGTACCAGCAACAGGCGGACGATTACCACAAGCAACTGGGCAACTATCAACAACAGTTTTCGGACTTTTCTCAACAGGGCAACGACACCTACAACACGGTCTCGAACATGGGCCTCGGTGATGTCTCTGGCGATGACTGGTTCAGCAATCAGCGCTCGCAGATCAACCGCGCCATGAACGACTACAGCGGCCTGACCAACGACTATCAGAACCTTGCCCGGCCCGAGTTCCAGACCAGTTTCAACGGCTTTACCATGCCCGGCACGGACAGCGGTGCTTACACTCCTGGCCAACACCACACCTACAACAAGGGCAAGTTATTCGGCGAAAGAACGGTTTACACTGGCAATGACAACTGGGCCAATACGTATATTCCATGGCCAGTGTCTCGGCACCGACGCTGGAAAAAGGACTGTCTGACTATCAGTTGGGACAGTATGACGACGGCTACGAAAACGCCCTCGACCACCTGAACAGTCTCGAATCCCGTTACAACACGGAAAAAAACCGCATTAACAATTATCAAGACAGCCTGCGAAGCTCGCTCGAAGGCTATGCCGACCAGTTGGGTAACTATGGTATTCAGGACATAGACCAAGTTAATAATCTCAGCCGGTCGCTCGATCGCAGGCGGCAGCGGTTCAGCGAGTTCGACACCCCGCTGTCGACCGATTTCTCGTACTCCAGCGGCCTTTTTGACCAGCTCGATACCGATATTAATAACCTGCGCGATCAGTATAATACCGAACAAAACCGCATCAGCGATTTCCAGAACAGCCTGAACCAGTCCGGGGCAGACTGGTCCACGGCTGTCTCTGGCCTTGATATTACCGACGCCGACCAGATCGCCCAGTTAAACCGCGACATCGGTCAGCGCCTGAGCGACGCGGGCAATTTTACCTCTGAGCTGGACACGAACTTTGACCTGACCGCCCTCAATCAAGCCATGCGCTCGGCCACGGATTTGCAGTCGGCCCGTGACGCTGAGTTAGCCCGGATCGCCAACGCCGAAGCCTCGGCCATGGACACCGCCAACTGGTTAAGCACCAGCGCAGGCGCGAACCAGGGTTACTCGTTAAGCCAGATCAACGCCATGCAGGACCGCCTCGACCGTCAGCGGGCGGACTTGACCAGGTTTGATTCGCTGCTTGATTTTAATTACAGCGACGAGCTGGCCGGTCTGGACTCTGCCCAGGCGTCGCTCGACGAACTCTCTGGCCGACGCTCGAACCAGATCAATAATTTATACGCCGACCAAGGTAACTTACTGGCCCAGATCAACTCGACCGACCTGTCGAACGAGTCCGGACTGCGAGACCTGCAAGCGCAAATCCGCCAGTTACAAGCACAGGGCAACGCCTTTACCGGTGGTCGGGCAGGCGATCTCAACAGCCAGATCAGCGACTTATATAACCAGTCCAGTGACAAGCTCCAGCAGTTGTACAACCGCCGCAGTGACCTGGAAGCACAGGCACAGGACTTGTTATCGGCCAACCGGGACACCGAGTTTCTCGATCTTGACCAACTGGCCGCCGTCGAGGACCAGTTTAACACCCTTAACAGTCAGGTCTCGCAATACAGCGCCAGTGCTGCCGGGGACGAGATCAGCCAGTTGCAGGCTCTTCTGGGCCAGAACCGCAGTCGTCTTGAGCAGGACGCCGCCAATGTGGCCGCCGCGCAGAACAGCGCTGCCAGCGAGATCACCAGTCAGCTCGACGGCTCTGGCAATATTATCTCCGGCAATTTGCCGTTTAACGAATTTCTCACCGAAGAAGAGTATCTTGCGCTCATGCGTCAACAACAAGAGGACGAGGACACCAACCCGTTCCTCAATCCGACGTTTGCGGCATCGGTGGGTATCCGGGTCTAGGGAGGCACGACACGTATGGTATGGGGAGCGGTTATCGGCGCAGGTGCTGGCCTGCTGGGATCGGTCATGCAGGGCCGCTCTGCGTCCAGACAGCAGGCGCAGGCCATGGCCCTGCAACAGCAGCAGCTTCAGGAGCAGCGCCGTCAGTCCAATTTAAACTACCAGCTCGCCCAGCAGGACGCGGCCCGGCTCAAGGAGTACGACGCCTACCAGCGCGAGCAGAACGACTGGTCCCGTCTGTTTGCCGAGCAGACTTACGACTACAACCGGGACATGCTTGACCGCAACCGTCAGCAGCAGCTCGACGAGTATCAGTTCATGGTCGCCCGGCAGAACCAGCTTGACGCCAGTGCCGCCGAGCAGCGGGCGTTCGAGATGGAGCAGTTTTTAGCCAACCAGCAGCTCACCGAACAGCAGCGTGAGTGGGCCATGGGCGAGTACGAAAAAGCCCGCTCGCAGGCTATTATGCAGCGCAACTACGGACTCGACCGGCAGACCCGCGTCGACGACCTGGCGCAGCTCGAACGGCAGTTTGACATTGACCAGATTTACCGGGCGCAGCACATTGCCCAGTCCGAGCGCGATTACGAACTCTCGAAACAGCAGTCTATCCTGAGCCAGATCGGCGCGCTTTCGCAGACCCTGAACAACACGGTCAACAACTATGGCGATATGGCCCCGGCCACACAGTATGGTCAGATGGACATTGACGCCGAGGCCCAGCGTCGTGGCGAACTCTATGCCTCGGCCATCGACCGGGCGGCGGACCGGGTAAGCTCGGTCAACGAGGCCGACGCGATCCGCTCTGGCATGGACCAGTCAACCCAGAACAACGCCCGCCGGGCCACTATCACCGCCCAGCTTGCCAACGAGTACCAGCAGGCGTATGGCAGGGGCTACGACGAAGCCCAGAAATACATTGGCGGGCTTCGGGCCATGGAGTACGGCAGCCGTAACCAGGTCTTGTCCGAGCAGCAGC
>JAQFVO010001012.1 GCA_027942505.1 Endozoicomonas sp.
TACACCTTCACTCAGGGAACGTGCGTAAGATCAGGGACCTCATTTCACAATTACGAAAGTTTTTTGTTTGATTACCCGGTTGTTTACAGTCAATGCCGCTATTGATGGTAACTTCCTGACCGGAACCAGAAACAGTAAACACGTAAGCGAACAGATGAAAAAGAAAATTATAGTGCGAGACGACCACTATCTCATGTTCCGGTCGGTTGCTAAGCCACTTGATAAATTCCATACAGCGCTGGATGACGTGGCTGGAGGGTTCGCTGGAGTCACACTGTTGGTAAGCGGTCTTTAACATGTCACTATCGAAGGTAATCCCGTCAAAATTAACGTGGCGATAGTTTGCACGGTGCCAGGACAGGGGCATTCGTTGATCACATGAATGTGTGCCCACCTGTTCTCTGACACTTTCCAGGGCAATCCACTGAACACGGTTGACCAGTTGCGGCAGAGTGCGCGTCGCCGTCTGGATCGTTCTGTTCATGGGTGATACCACGACCAGCTGGACGTTGTTCAGGTGCTGTGCAGTGTTTCTGGCAAATTCCTCACACTGCCTCATGCCTGTTGCGGTCAGGACAGGATCCAGTATATTGGTTCCAAAGTGCCAGTTATATGGGTCCTCATGTATTGCCAGATTATGCTGTCCTTGTGCATGGCGAATAAAGTGGATAACCCGGCTTACGGGCTTGAGGTCGATATCTGTGGTAGAAGTAGCTATTGATAGTTTTACGACCAGATCGAGTTCGCCTGCGGCCAGGCAGTACTTTGCTACCCGTACGTTGGTGTCAAGATATCTGCATGGCCGACCGCTTTCCAACTTACCTGACTCCTGACGGAATGTGGCAAGCAACAGATTTTTCGCTGACGGGGTCTCATTGGCGCGGCACCAGAAATCGGCCAGGGCGAGATTGATCAGATGATTATTGCAGGGCAAGCCACTTGCAAAGTTTCCGGCTTCCAGTTCAAACAGTTCAGTTAACAGCTCGAATGCCTCTTTATTCCGGTTCAGAGTTTGCAGGGCCTCAATTCTGTCCAGTATCAGGTTGGTCATCTCATGGGCAGGAAAGGGCTGCTGATGAAACAGAGCCCACACCTGGCCGACAAACCTGGCACACTGGGGGTAAGCAGCACAGGCAAGACCAATGACTCTTAATAGCCGCTGTCGCTGAGTCTCTGGCTTAACTGCTCGAAATAGCTCAAACGCCAGAGTCCACTGCTGTTTGCTGAGTACGTTAAAGCAGCGCATTAAAAAGGTCGCGGCATCAGTGGTAGTGACTGCCCTGGTAGTTGAGGCGGATGAATCAAGCAGCGCATCGACTGGCGGCAATAAACCAGTAGTACAAGAGGGTGCCGTTGGCGTCACCGCGGCACCGGCAAACAGACCATTGCCTGATAAATTTGGCAGCTGTGAACCAGCGGCTCCGTAGGAAACCAGGTGGTTATTTTGATTATTTACTGTGTTCATGCGAACTCTGACAAACCGTAGTAAAGTTAGTTTCACAATCGGCCTTGAAAAGCAGGATTTCCCTTTCATTTTTCCGTGTTATAGTCAAATCCCTCAATTCACGGATCGGGTAGGTTATTGTGAATATCCAACGCATCAATCCATGCAGACGCTGGTCGGACATCACGGTTTTCAATGGTATTGCTCATTTTGTTGAGGTTGCTGACTCAGATACCAGCACAGACATCAAAGGGCAGGTAAAGCAGATTTTCAGTCAGGCCGAACAGGCTTTGGAGAAAATCGGCAGCAGCCGGTCACACGTACTGTCGGTAACCATCTACCTGACCGACTTTGCCAACCTGCCCGCCCTGAACGACGTCTGGGATGAATGGTTTCCAGAGGGGTGCGCACCGAGCAGAGCCTGTGTCAAAGCTGAGCTGGCCGACCCGCAATACCTGGTAGAAATGGCGTTCGTGGCTGCGGCTGGTTGTTGAACACGAGGCGCAGCAGTTGATATAACAACCCTTAATTTTTACCTTAAAGATCAGCCCAAAGTACCAAAATAAAGGGTGTGCGGATCAGGAGGTGAGACCAGTTGCGCTTCAAAACGTGTCATCCCCAAACCCACTCGGGCGTCGAGTTCGCATGCAAGATCACTGAAAGTCAGGCCTTCTTTAGCTGCTTCTGAAGAGGCAAGAGGGCAGGCTTGCTTCAGGGTTTCCACAATGTTATCACTGGTCTTATCGGAAGAATGAACCAGCATCTGGAGCTGGCTGACAAAACGTGATTTTGCCCAATCGTCCCTGGCTACAGCAAACCTGTCATAATCCGGACCAGCCCACTCCCTTTCAGAACCACTGGAAAAGCGATTAATTTTATAAAACCCCCTTCTAAACAGTCCGAATGGAACCGTCGCTACTCTCCAGGACGAAATAGCTCTTTTATGAACTCCCATGTATCCGTCAAATAAGTATGAAATTGAAACAGTTATCTGATCTTTATCTTTTTCTATACCTTTTGGCATAAAAATTTTGGAAAGATCACCATTCCTTTGCAACCTGCTCGTGGCACCTCTCTCACGAATAATGAGCTGAGCAAGAGGCTGCCAGCGCAGGATGCGCTCCTCTTTTGACATGCGTATCTGCTCACTGTCGCGGCGGGAGAAGAGGAGGTTGGGATTAGGTAAACCCTGAAAAATGTCCGGGTCTGCCCGTTTCAGTTCAGCAATAGCATATTTGGTCAGTTGTACTGAATCAGAACCCGAATCATCAAAATAATGAATAAGATACACGTCAGTATCATCGTGATAGGTTTTGCCGTGATAGGTAAATCCGGGATGGGTCTCTTCTGTTGGCATGTGCAGAGTAAAAACTTCAATCTCATTGCCGAAGAGGTCTTTTGTGGTGGAAATCTCACTGACAGTGCCGGACCCAGATAATGTTGAGGTGGTCCTGCCAAAGGTGTTACCGGGAACAATACTGCCTTTGGGTTTCCAGAAGCTAAAAGTGCTTGCGTCAGCAGGTTTTACTGGATTATCAGGGGATGTTTTGCCGTGCTGGGTAAGTGCGGGTTTAGTGTCTTCCTTCGCAAGAAGCAAAGGATGAGTGCCGCCGGTAGTGCCAGGGCCACTCGTGTTGTGAGGACAAATGGTATTGACGAGTCTAAATGACGTTTGAGCGGCTCCACCGGATGCGTTATCGGAACCAGTATTATCGCCAGACCCCGAAATGTTTAATGTACCTATTTCAGGCAATGTTATCGGACTATGCTCATCATCTTTCGGATTAACTGCTGCAACGATCTGTCTTTCATTGATTCGCCTCTGCTCAGGCAGAGTATCAGCAGAATGAACTTGCCCTGGTTTGATAACTGTTTTTGTTGCTGCGTCGGGTTTCTCTTTCGGAGTATTTGAAAGTGCCGGATTATTCACCTCATTGTTGGCGGCACCCGATAAACCATAAATAATCATTAATCGTCCCCTGCATTGGTTGCTCGAAATTTTCCTGAGACTAAAGACTGCGTTTTACTAATCAGCCAGAACATAGCAATTGCGAACAATCGCAAGAGTCAGTAACATTTTTCTTGCTCTTGTTGAAGGTTGCAGGTTTGGGCAAAGCCGGTAAGCGTCGGCAGTTCTCCAAGCGTTAGTTTTCAGGCATTTTGGACAAAAAAACCACAAGTTGGTTCTTTTGGATTGTCGTGGTTGGCGACAATCCAGAGAAACATCTGTACTGGCGGTTAATGGATTCCCTGAAGCAGACAACAGAGTTACACCGCCTCCATGAAGTCTGAACTTGCTGAACATAAGTCAGGGTTACCAGGTAAAGGTTTGATAAGCGCTACGGCCTTTGTTGGTTTGGCTGAGGGGAGCGGCTGACTGGTGATGCAGGTGGTCAGGGCCTCTGCCGCATCGCAAAGTGCGACAGCTCCTTCTAACAAATCAACCGACTGGTTTTTGGTGGTTTGTTGTCGAATCTGTTTGCCTGGCGGTTGAGAGGGGCCGCAGGTGAAAAGGTTATGAAGCAGCACCCTTGGCGAAGACAGCTCCTCACAGAACATTTTTTTGGTTTCTTTGCTTGAACACGCGTAATTCAATGTTGTAAACAATACAAAGCATAGGCAGCATCCGGCCATGGCAGTGCCTACTGTAATGCCCGTACAGGCACAGCAGCCCTTCATTTGGATAGAAAAAGGTATGTCGGAGGGTCCGCACAGACCCAAGGTGGAATCACAGGTTTTAAAGCAGCCAGTGACCTCCCTGCCTAAAAAGATGCCGCTGGGAGTACCTCCCAAAACGCCTATGGCTATCCCTGGTACGCGGCAATCTTTTAGCGGTGATGAGTATTTGTTAACTGTTTGGGTAATGGATTGGGTGTTCAATTCGTGACTCCTCTTTAATTAAATTCATATGACCACTGGCTCGAGTTTAAGTTCCTGCTAATTGTTACCAATGTCTTGATTGGAGTTCATGCTGAAACGATCGCTTACTTTGCAGTAAATTAGAGACCATTTGAAGCCTCACCCAGTGGGTGCATTTTTTGATTAACCTGAATTCAGTCGGCAAGTCGTGTGGTGCAATGCTTTCATGTGTTTTTGCTTCTGTCATTCAGTTTAAGGCGAGTTGTCTTGCAAAAAAAGATTGGGTGTTCGACATGATTAATAAATATGGACGACGTAAAAACGGTTAAGCCCAATATAAATCTAAATGCTTTTGTTCTTCTTCGGTGGGTTTGTTGTACCAGTTTGACTTACAGGTAAACGGGTGATGTCCTCCCTGGGTTACTGAGTAGGATGTCCTTGAACATCGACGTCTTTCAAGCACAGTGCAAGCTTCACCTCTATCGTTAGTAAATGTTGGCAGAACGAAGCGATAATAGTCATCACGGAACCCCCGGAAGGAATTTAACAGTTCGAACGGTAAGTAATGCGGCCGGTCACCGACAAGAATAAAAGGTTTGTTGGTGCTGGCATTGTACACCCTCGAGGTTCCATGCTTTTTGCGTAAATTGCACAGATTGGTCAGGTCATCAAGGTAGTCCCGCAGCCAGAAGTTAAACTTGGGATTCTGTTCGGTAGGCTGGTTGTAAACTATTTTGTGGTAATGGTTGATAGTTTTTCGGATGGTGTTAATAAACAGGCATTTTTTAAAAATATCGTGTAACAATTTTTCTGAGAGGATATCAATGCCTTCATCATCCAGGATTTCCATGATCAGCTGATGGTGGGAGTATCGTAGATTGAGAAGGCGAAATTTAGGCAGCCTTACCACCGAGTCTTCTGCATAGTGCGGTCCAAGATCATCACCAAAAGACGTAGCAAGGTAGAGAAAGTGCCACAGCCACGCATCGGTAAGTGGGTTCGTTTGCAGTGGTTCGGTAAAGTATTTATTGAACACACTGTCGTTGTATATGTCTGCAAAAATTTTCTTGAGGTAGTCCTCAGTATCCAGGACTTGATGCAGTTTTTTGATGTTCTTGAATGGGATGGTGATATTGGCTTGAGTCCACCAGAATGAAGCTGCCAGGGGGGCAGAGTAAAATGAATAGTCAATCGGCCGACCGACCGGAACGTGGCTGTGGATGTTCAGTGGTAACAGGTCCTCAATAAGCAACTTCAGGGCATTTATCGGTCTGGTGTTGTTATAGGCTGCAATGACTTCACGAAGGGAATACAGCTTCGTCTGGGTAAGATGGTTGATAAACAGTGTCCTGAAGTGATCAAGTGAGGTCTGTATATTTGTTTGTGCAAACTCCTGCCGGGTTAATGGTGCAGTGATCAGCTCTGGAAAATAAATATGCGTCTTTTCAGAGCAGCTCCCCAGTTCCGCCGTCAGGGCGATCAGCGGGGCACCGGCTGTGGACTGTTCAGTTCTGGCCAGAATCTGGCCTTTCAGTAGTTCTTCACCAGGTAGCTGGTCATAAAAAGTCTGATTTAAATCATTGCCCGAATAGTTCCAGCTTGGACCATCACCAGGATGGAGCCGGGGCAGAAAGGTTCTGGTATTTTTTAAGATGGCAATGCCGTTGCACTGCGATTCAATACCCACGCGGCGAAAATCGTTTACCCCATTTATGCCGTTGAGGTAGTTGCTGGTCTTGGCAATGGCAGTAATTTCAGTAAGCTTCAGCGTGTCGGGAAATGGTGTCGAAGAGCCGGTTTTTTCAACGGTCGAGTCGCGGGTGTTGTGTACAGCCATGGCCGCGGTTGTGTTAGTGCCCAAAGC
>JAQFVO010001019.1 GCA_027942505.1 Endozoicomonas sp.
TGACAGGCAAGACACGCTTCATCAGCAAGAGTCTGAGTCACAAACAAACGACGATGATAGTTCATGGCAGGTGGTAATCCGGCGCCGGTCAAGACGACAACGGCCTTTGGGTACTACTGGCAAACGTGACGAACAAAACGGTGTCCAGGCAAAGGCGGCATCAGCAAACCGATCACCCAAAAACAGCTCAGCAGGCAACAGGGTGTCTGGACAGAAACAGCCGTTGTGCTGCAACGACCAGGTAGCCCCGTCATCCATGACGTCCTCGGCATACTGGCCAGTATGCACCGACAGCTTTGTGCGACTTGGCGGCATGAATTGGTCAACCTTTCACACCCTGATGGTGAACTCTCGTGATCACTCCCCAGCAAGCTTTTCTGAACTTGACTTTCTGCGCTTTCATCGCTTGATGAAAGCGGGGCCACGGATCGTCAGACAACCTGAAGATCTTTTTTCCCTGGCTGGTCCGTTCAGAGTGTTGCTGCCCAGTCGTGAGCTGTCGCAGGATGCCGCTTTGCTGTCGCTGTTGTTCGAGCGGACCAGTCCCGGGTTTGTCAAACTACTCGGCGATCGCTTTGTCAGCAGCCTTTCCGGGTTGGACCGAAAACAGGGCAAGCTGTTCACTGCGGTGACAGAATTACTTGTCCAGATTTGCCGGGCGGATCCGCATTGGCTCGACAGGCTGGGCTGGGAGAAGCTGAACACGCGTCATAGATGCAACCTGTTTTCGTCCACGTCGTTCTTGTTAAAAGAGAGTAACCAGATTCAATTGATCCGGAATTTGCACCAGCAAGTCAGTGGGGGGTGGTTGCAAAATTGTCATGATGCTGTCGTGCAGAAAATGTCTTGCGAGCAGCTGTCTGAAAAGGAGGCCTGGGTGCGTGACCTCAAGGCAAGCGTTCGGGCCTTGTCGTGCTGGCTGGAGGTTCGTTTTTTTATTACCGGAGAGATTGGCGAGCGTTACCGGCTGATTGCCAGTTACGCCGATATGGTTGAGAGCGTCATCGGGGCTGTGGACCGTCTTAATCCGCCACCGAGCCGTTTTCTGCACGGCATATGGCAGGCTATTGCCCATTGGTCGTTCTATTTTCGCAAGCATTTGCGTGATTATTTTTCACCATAACCAAGTTTTGTGTGGCTGTGTTCCCACAGCAGTACATTGTGTGCGTTTGCGTAACCGTGATTTGTTGGTATATGTGGGTAATCGTGATCTTTTGATGTATGTAGGTAGTCGTGATCTGATCTATTGGTATTTGCAGAGTCGTGATCTGTTTTGGAGGCTTTATGAAGTGATAAGACGTAACGTGAGATCTACTTCATGTATCATTCCATGCAAAAAGAGTGGCCTTGTTGATGTGAAAGATCTGCCCATAAAATAATCCTTTACATCCTAATATCAGTATGCATATTCTCCATACTGTTTTCCATACATTTCCTAGGGTGCTTATCATCAACCTCTTCCT
>JAQFVO010001046.1 GCA_027942505.1 Endozoicomonas sp.
CACTTTGCCGATCTGCTCTACCTTCGTCACAAGGTGGGTTTGACCGATGCTGACACGGTCGACAAAGTGACCAATGAGCTAATCAGGAAATGTCGATTCTTTGTAGATATGGGTAAAAAGGCGTAAACCAGACGACAGGCCACACGTTCCGGCAGGGAACTAACTGATTTAACAGACATCAAATGGCAGATCGTATTCAGCCTCAAGGAGTAATCGTGGATCTGGTGCCTTTACAGGTCAGTGGCAGTCACTCTTATGATCATACTGTTGGTCATCAGCTATTATCTGCCGGCTCTCCCCCCACTGTTTTTTCGACACTTGCCCCCCGGCAACGTACTTCTGACTTGCCTGGCAAAGTTATTGGACAACGCCAGGTGGATCGCTGCAATGCCGGGCTCGACACTGAGTATTCAGGCGCTCACGAATTTGCTGCCAGCCTCCATATCGACAGTGGCGATGATGAGCATGTTGATGTGGCTGATCGGCTGCACGGGCAGCAGACGCCAGAAAAGGACGATGGTGACAGTTCGTGGCAGGTAGTAACACGGCGCAGGTCAGGGCGTAAGCGACAACAGCCCCCGGCTGCTGCGCCAGCACGGGGAAAAAACAGTACCCGGGCGAACAGTGCAGCGGCAAGCCACCGGCCCGAAAACAGTTCAGCTGGCAGTGGGGTGACCAGACAACAACGCCGGCAAGGTACGGGTCCACTGTTGTCCAGTAGTTCCTGTTTATTCTGGTCATCGTGCATCAACAGTTTCGCGCGACTCGGTGCAGTGGACTGGGTATCTTTTCACAATTGTCTGATGAAATTTAACCATTTACTGAAAACAGACGTCACCAGGGATGACTTTCTCTGCTTTCATCACCTGATGACTGGGGGACCGCAAGCCATCAGGAGTAAGGACGATGTTCGTTTTCTGATCGAACCGTTCAAATTAATGCTGTCCGACTGCGAATTGTCGTTGGATGTGCTTCTCCTGTCGCTGACGATTGAGCGCGTAGTGCCCGGGTTTCTCAGAAAACTGGGTACACGCTGTATTGCTGGTCTGACGCGGGTATGGGGTGAGCAGCGGGTGTTACGAGAGATAAGAGAATTGCTTGTCCATATTTGCGAGGAAGATAAGCAATGGCTCGACAGGCTGGGCTGGCGCGCTCTTCCTATGCGCTATCGATGCCAGCTGTTTTCGTCCATGTCCATGGTTTTCAGACAGGAAAGCAAGATTGAACTGACCCGAAACCTGCACCGGCAAGTCTGCGGATCGTGGTTGGAGCAGAATTACTATGTCTCGGTGCAAAGGTTGCTTGGCGACGTCGCGCGCACTGATAAAGACACCCACCTGCGAGACCTCAAGGCAAGCATGCGCGCCAATTTTGACTGGCTGGAAGCGCGGCTTTTTGTCATCCCCGAGACAG